>DAIRVB010000017.1:9685-15759 GCA_036803065.1 Streptosporangiaceae bacterium | reverse complement strand
GCAGCCGCGCGGCTGCGGCGGGACTGAGCGCCAATGGATTTTCGATGCGCTGCTACGGAGGACGGCATGGTCGGGCTCCTTCGAGCAGGCTACTGACCGGTAATCGCATGATTAACCGGAAACTACTCATAGTCAATACTCTACTGCGCAGTGTGACAGAAGCGCCCAGAGTTGCTGCCGCACCCCGGAGTACCTCCTGGCACATCCCGGGACACTCCCCCTCAGACCTGGCCGGTACGGCACGCTGGTCCGCAGCGGCGCAACCCGCCCGGCCAGCCGCGCCGCAGCAGCACCGCGCCGACCTCGGCGGCGACCTCACAGGGCCGCGTCACGATGTCAGCCCAGCTGTACCGGAGCGTGATCGTCCCGTCGACGGCGGCAGCATTGTCCCGGTGGGCCTGGAGCCACTTGTCCTCCGCCGGATGGGCGATGGCGCCATCGACTTCCACGGCGACCAGATACTCCTCGTACAGCACGTCCCGGTACGCGCTACGCCGGCCACGCACCACCCGTGCCTGCCGGATCGCGGTGGGCAGCCCGTGCGGCCGCTCGACATCGCGCAGGTAGCGACGCTCGAGGCCGGAATGCACGCCGTCGGCCACGTCGCTCAGTGCCCCAGTGAGTTCCGCGCGCCAGCGGAGCTTCTGGCGCGCCTCCATCGCCACCCGGATCCGCTCCGGTGTGGTGTGCCTGCCACCGCACGCCCGGAAGAGCCACTCGAACGCGTCCCCCAGGGTTCGCGCGTTCTCGGCAAGATCAAGTACGGTCTCCTCAATCCGCGTCCGCGGCGGCAGCCGGCTCGGGTGACGCGCCTGGAAGGCGCGTCCGGACAGGTGGATGATGAGGCCCGGCGGTGCGGGGGCCACCCGCCGGCTGGCCGGGACGGTCACGTGAATCAGCGGAACCGGCTCCCTCGCCAGCCGATCCAGTTCTGCGGCACTGTGATGGCTGAGCGAGGCGCCCGTCCCCGCGCGGAGAACGGCGGACCACATCATGGCCTCGCGGCTGCAATCACCGGTGAAGGTGGCGTAGACCCCGAGCTGGATCTGCCGCCATCGGCCGCCCCGGAGCCGTGCCTTGATCAGGTCCTCGCTGAGCCCTGCGCCAAGCGCCTGCCGCCTGGACAACACGCCGCGCTGTAACTGGATCAACTCACGGAGAGTGTCATTGAAGTCATCCATGGGACTGAGCGTGCCGGCCACTCGACGGGCGGCGGAAGACCGTCTTTCTACCTGTGGATGACCTGGGGGCAACGCTGTGGATAACACCCGATCACGTCTAGAGGTGACCGGCCCGCGACGTATCGTCACCGCGACGGCCGTGGCGGCCGGTGGACCCGTGAGCCCTTCCATGATCACGAAGGATCCGGGGCGGATGACGCCCCGGATCCTTCGTGATCATGGAATTCGGAGGGGAGCGCGGAGGCGCGGGAGCGCGGAGGCGCGGAGGCGCGGAGCGGCCCTGCGAGCGCGGAGGGGTTAGGCGGCCGGGTGGGACAGGGTGACGCCGGAGTGGGCCCAGGGGCGGGTGAAGCCCACCGCGCCCTGATTCATGTAACTTCTGATACGGATGGGGAAGCCGGTGGCGTACGCCTCGATCATCATGCCCTTGCCGATCACCAGGCCCACGTGGCCGGGAGCGGCGACGGTGCCATCGGCCCCCGCGAAGTAGACCAGGTCACCGGGCTGAACCTGGCTGGCCGCGATCTTCGGGCCCCACGCGTACTGGGCCTGTGAGGTGCGCGGGATGCTGATGCCACCGGCCCGGTAGGCCGTCAACATCAGGCCGGAGCAGTCGAAGGCATCCGGGCCGGTGCCACCCCAGAGGTACGGCTTGCCGAGTTGCGCCTGCGCGTAGGCGATGATGATGGCGATCGTCTGGTTTGGCGGCGCCACCTGCTCGGCGCTGGTCAGGCAGTCCGGTGCGCTCAGCGAGTTCACCTGGCTGACCAGAAAGCCGCCGGTGCTGTAGATGCCGGCCCAATAGAGCACCGTCTGGACGTAGGACTCCAGGTGGTTGTAAGCGAAGATGGCGGTACTGATGTTGCCTTGGACACCATGCTCTACAAGGTATTTCGCGGCTCCCGCGATGGCGTCGGCCGGGTCATAAACGCTGGCCACACCGTCGCCGTTGGCGTCCGTCGCGACCCCGGCGACCGCCTCCGATGCCGGATGGACCGCCGCGCCCCCCCAGGTGTTGCCCGCCGCGCCGCCGATGCCGATCTGCATCGGGCCCGCCGCGCCGAACGCGTTCGATCCGCTGTGCACGCCGGGCAGGTTGGACCGGCCGTCGTTGCTCTCCACCTCGCCGATCCCGGCGAGCACGGCCCAGGGGACGCCGTACTGGGCGCCGAACTGCTTGAAGGCGGCGAGGTAGTTGGCCGGGATGGAGTGGCCCGCTGTGCTACTGACCGCCGACTGCATGGCCGATCCCGTGAGGTTGCCCGGGCAGTCGTTCCCGGCGGCGAAGAACATGCTGCCGCCACCCACTGCCGCCATCGGGATCAGGGCGAGGCCGGTAACGAGCAGGACCGCCAAGCCGATCACTACCGCCGCGGCAACCCGGCCGGCGCTGGGAAAGCTCGGCTGCCAGTTCAATTGTTCCCCACGATCGACAACTCGATGTCGTTCACCTGCCAAGTTGTCCCACTGCCGCTGACCGTGATGGCGTATTGCCCGCTTGTCTGGCTCTTGCCTTGGTTAGTACTCATCGCCTGCTTGATTGTGACGACGAAGGTCAGGCTCGAGGCGCCGAACGCACGCAGCGAGTTGATCACCGCCGAACCAGAGGAGACCTGCTTCTGCTGGGTGCGTTGCGACGCCACGCCAGGCGTGGCGTAGCCCCGGGCCAGGGTGGCGCTCAACTGGCTGGTGACCAGGCCCTGCATCCTGCGCACATAGGCGGATGCGCTGTCGGTGTACGAGAAGGTGCCGTAGTCCGCACCGAACTGCTGGGTCACGCCGGCTGCATTGGCCAGGGCTGACTGGCTGAACGGTAGCCACCGGTAAATGTCCACCGATCCCGGCGGCACGGGCCCGGCGGACGGGCTGGCCACCGCGGTGGCACCCGAGGCCGTGCTCGGTGGCGTGCGGGACGGCGAGGTGGCCGCCGCAGGCCGCTGCCCGGATGCGTGCGTGCCCGGGCGGAGCAGGAACGCACCCAGCCCGGCCAGAGCGAGGACGGTCACCACGAATGCGAGCCGCCGCTGGCCCTGGGTCAGCTCCATCACACCGGCCCGCTATTTCTTCCGCCGGACAGGACGAAGCCAGAACGGACCCACCGGGTCGGTCCCGCCTGCCGCTGGCTGCCCTGTCCCAGCCGCTCCCTCTGGTGCCCTAGAGGACTGTCCTCCCCCAGCCGTGGATGGCCCCGACTGCGCGGACCCGCGCGCGGGCGCCTGCCCGGACCGGCCGCTGCCGCCGGACCAGCCGCTGCCGCCGGAACCACCGCCCCCGCAACGCCCGCTGCCGCCGGACGGCCTCGAGTCCCGCGCCGGACCAGAGCGCCACGGGCCAGAACCGGGCCGCGCCGGGCCGGCATCCTGCGGCGCGGCTGGCTCGGGGCTGGGCCTGGGCGCAGCGCCCTCTCGCGACGAGCCCGGAGCGGCCGCAGGCCACAGCGGCCTCCGGGTCGCCCCGCCGAACTGCGCTGGCGCGGCGGCAGGCGGCCCGCCCGCCGACTGGCCGCCCGGCGACGGCCCGGCCGACTGCGCACCCGACGACCCAGAACGGGGGCCGACGGCGGGGTCGCTGGTCCGGCCGCCCGCCGTGCCCTGGGCACCGCTGCGGGACCAGCCGGTCGACGATTGCCCCTGGCCGCCGTTTCGTGACCGCAGGTCGAGCGGCGGCGCGGACCTGGGGCTGCCATCCGCGCCTTCGGTGGCCCTGGCCCGGCCGCGCGCTCCCGCACCCACCCGGGCGCCGGTGCCCTGGGCGGTCTCGTCCGGGCCGCCGTCCGCCGACCCTGGCGTAGCCACACGCCCGTCCTCGCCGGGCGCCGCGCCCGCTGCCGCACCGGAGGCCGCCGACGCACCCGCGGCCGCGCCGGCCCCGGCACCAACCGCGACCTGTGCCGCCAGGGCCGCCGCCTGGCCGGGGTTGCGCCGGCCCCAGCGCGCCGCCCGGTAGGCGCCGAACCCGGGCACCCCCACGGTCGCCGCGTCGAGCGTGTTCTGGCGCCCGGTGGAACGAGCCTGCTTGACCTCGGCCTCGGCCCGCTCGCGCGAGCCCACCACCCCGTACCCGACGGCGGAGAACAGGTGGGCGAACGGCTTGCGGTAGATGAACACGGCCACGGTGACAAGCGCGATCATGAGAATCTTCAGCGCCCAGGGCAGTACCGCGTCACTGGTGCCCATGATGAGCGAGTAGGCATAGAGCAGCACGCTGAGCACCAGGGCGACGGCCGCCTGTTTCAGCAGCACGCCGATGAGCATCTCGACCCAGCGGATCGCGACCACCCGGCCGAACCCCGGATGGGTGCCCACGATGAGGAAGAACGGCCCCACCACGAGAAGGAGCAGGAACCCGAGTTTCAGGATGATCAGCGTGATGGCGATCAGCAGCACGAGAAGGCCCGCGATGAGCGCGGCGAAGATCGCCGCGAAGGCGATCTCCAGCCGCGTGGTCCACTGCTTGCCCTGGAAAAGTGAGTAGACGTCGGGATTGTTCTGCTTGAGGGAGGCGGCTATACCTATGAAGGCGTTCTGCTTGGCCTGGATCATCGACGGGGTCGCGTTCTCATTCGCCGCGACCGTCTGGGCCCAGAGCAGTTGCCGCCCGTAGGCGTTCACTACGGTCTGCTTGCCGGTGGCCGTGGTGGCATAGCTCGTCGTGCCGAACTCGCCATCCAGCCACGGCTTGCAGACCAGGACCGTCCACAGCTCGTTGGCGTTCTGGTCGACGATGCTGTTGCCCCCTGAGTACCCGTAGCTAGCCACCGTGACCTGCGGGTCAGCCCGCTGGAGCGGGACGCAGCTGCTCTGCGCGGGGGCCGGCAGCCTGGCGAAGGCAACGTCGAGGGTCTGGGTGATGCCGTCGGAGACGCCCTTGCCGAGGCCAGTGAAATCGGCGGGCCTGCCGATCAGCCAGATGGCCGCGGCACAGGCCACCACCATCCAGATGGTTCCCTCGATGGTCCGGGTGGCCCGCTTGCGGATCAGTCCTTGCCAGGCCAGCCAGATCGCGCCGAGGATAACCACGGGCGCCAGGTAGGGGAAGTAGATGGCGTTGCCCAGGCTGGTGATCAGCCGGTCCACGGCGCCGGTCAGCCAGGAGAGGATGCCCTCGCCAGCGGCCGACTGGTAGACGGTGATGGTCACCCGGTCCAGCGCCTTCGCAGCGTCGAACACCATGCCCGCGACGTTGTTGCCAATCTGCGAGGTCATGTCGGAGCACTGCATGTCGTACGCGTTCCAGTCCTGCCCAGCCACCCCGTACTGGTCGTACAGGCTGAGCTGAGCGGCCGGCTTCCCCACCAAGGGCGCCGCCACCAGCGAGTCGATCCCGCCAGCGGCGGGTTCCGGGGCTTGCACGGACGGCTGGCAGATGTTGTTGAGGTTGCCGAGCAGCCCGCTGGAGCCCGCGTTACAAAATCCCAGCAGGCCACCGATGTCGCCGATCCCCGGCACGGAGCAGACGCCGCCGGGCGCATTCGGCGCGGCGGCCTTCTGTGGCACGCTGGCAGCGGATGCGTGCTGCGCGGACTGTGCCTGCTGCTGGGACTGTGCCTGCTGGACTGACTGTGCCTGCTGGACGGACCGGGCGGCGACCGTGACCACCGCGCCGCGATCGGCGTGGCTGGCAGGCACCGCCGCCGCTGCCGCGCCCGGCACGCCAAGCACCGCGGCGAGGACGCCGAGCAGGACCGCTGCCCTGCGCACCAATGCTGGAACCCGTGGAGATGATCTGGCCATCGGGGGGGCTCCTGAAGCCATAGGGAAATGGGCCGACAAGTGCATCCGACGGCGTCCGCCGATCACTGCACGGGTTCGCTCACGGGCGGCTCGCTCGTGAGCGATTCGGTCGCTGGAGATTCGGTCGCTGGAGATTCGGTCGCTGGAGATTCGGTCGCTG
>DAIRVB010000017.1:1539-9585 GCA_036803065.1 Streptosporangiaceae bacterium | reverse complement strand
TCGGTCGCTGGAGATTCGGTCGCTGGAGATTCGGTCGCTGGAGATTCGGTCGCTGACTGGCTGGCACCGCCCTGGGCGGCAGCGGAACCAGCCCCTGCGCCCTGCGGCGCGGACTGGGTACCCGGCGGCGTGGGTTCTTCGGACCGCCGGGCACGAGTCGGGTTAGTGTCCAGCCACTGCCGCAGTTCGTCAGAGATCAGGTCGATGCCTATCCGGCCGGCCCTACCATCCAGATCGCGGAAAATGCACTCGCCGTTACCAAGGCCGCGCAGCACGGCCTTGTGCTCGTCGGACGCCTCCACCCCCAGCAGCGCCATGACGTTCGCCACCTCGACGCGCTCCGAGGAGCGGAACGCGAACACCCCGGAGATGCAGTTGGTGACCTGCTCGTTCAGCAGGTCACCCGCGTTCTGCGAGACCAGGATGAGGGCCGTGTTCCTGGACCGGCCCATCCGCGACACTTCCGGAACGAGCTTGGCGCCCTCGGGGGTGGACGTGATCGCCCACGCCTCGTCGAGGAAGATTGCCTTCGGCAGCCGGCGATCCATTCCGTTGAGTAGCCTGCGGGCGAATTGCGATACCAGGTACAGCAGGGCCACGGACAGGCGCTGCTCATAGGAGAAATCGTCCCTGCTGACCGCTACGTCAGGCAGGGTAAGGCCGGCCAGGGTGAACACCGTCGTCCAGCCGGCCGCGTCGATCTGCTGGCCGCCCGACGGGGCGAAGCAGAGCCGGGCGAGCCGCATCTCCGACATGGAGCGCAGCACCGCCCCGAGGTTCTTGGATGCCGGGTCGGCCGATTCCTCCAAGTGCCTGATGACCTTGCCGAGGCTGGGCCGTTCCCGGCCGGCCACGCTGGCCACCGCCTGGATCATCGCGCTTTCCCGCTCCTCGCTCATTCGCGGTAGCAGCAAGCGGAGCGTCTCGGTGGCCATCGTCCGCTTCTGCGCCAGGTCGTCACCGAAGGCGAAAGGATCGAGCAGGCCGGGTGCGGCAGCGCCCAGGGGCAGCACGCGCGCCTTGCGGCCCCGCTCCTTGAGCAGCTCGACCAGCGGCTCGGCGTCCCCCTTGGGGTCGATCACGGCCACGGTGACGCCGCGCAGCGCGAGTTGCATGATGAGCAGAAGCGCGAGCGTGGTCTTGCCGCCGCCGGGCTCACCGGTGATGGCGATCGCGGTCGGCCGGTTGAGCGCGGCGGCCAGCAGCGGGTCGAAGTGGACGATGGACCTGGCCCGGCCCAGGGTCTCGCCGATGTACGGACCTACCCAGCCCGCGGACTGGGTGATCCGGTCCCCCAGGTCCACGGTGGCCGTGGGCACGCCGCCGGCGATCGTGTACAGCGGCTGGCGCTGCACATAGGAAGCCAGCCGGACCCGGTCACCCGGCAGCGACTCGCAGAGCAGCGAGAACTGGTCTCCGGTGGAGTTGACCACGTCGATGCCCATATCCCGGTAATGCTCCGCGACCGCCTCGACCCGCCGCACGCACAACTCCCTGGTCGGCCCGGTCACGATGAGCCGGTGCCAGCCGTAGACGAACGGCAGGCGCTCCTTCGTGATGCCGTGCTCCAGCATGCGGGCCGCCACGAGTTGCTCGGCGAGCGCGAGGGGCGCGTCCGCCCCCGCCTCCCTGATATGGGCGTCCATGTCCCGTGCATGCGCGAGTTTGCGCCCGACGTCCTTGCTCGCCTTCGCCGGGGGGATCAGCCTCATCCGCGAGCTGACCTCCACGGGGAAGGGCAGCGAATCCGCGTAGTGCAGCCAGGGCTCCCCATCCGGGAAGGCCATCACATCGGGGAACCGGGAGAAAGACAGGAACGCCGCGAAGGACTGCCCCTGGGGATGTTCCAGGCGCAGCAGCGTCCGCCCGTTGTGTACCTGCCCTTCCAGGAGGGCCTCGATCTCCCCCGCACCCCAGGTGCGGCGCCGTACCGCCGACGGGCGCGGATCGCCCAGAGTGCCCATCAGGGTATGCCGGAACAGCCAGGCGATCTCGTCCGAGCTGGCGTGCCGGGCGGCGAGCGCGCTGGCGGACAGCGCACGGCCGAGCCGCTCGGCCTGCTCCGTCCAGCGGGCGATCTCGCTGGCGGGCACCGCCTCGTCGTCGATGCCCATCGCCTGCTCGCCCGCCCGGTACATGTTTATGAACTGGGCGAACACCCCGCCGGAGAGCTGGGCGCGCATTCCCCGCTGGCCGAGCCGCACCCCCAGGTAGACCTCTTTGGTCCAGAAGTCCTTGGCCCAGACGTGCCGGTACATCTCGTCCAGGTACTGCTGCCAGCCCGGGCCGTCGTCCGAAGTGGCATCGAGCCCGGCGGCCCACTCCGCGGCCGGGTAAGACCGGTGCGCGATGCGCAGATGCACCTCGGCGTCGGGCATCCTGATGGCAGCGAGCGCGACGGTGATGTTCGTGGCGAGCGTCTCCCGCTCCTGCGGGGTGACGAACTCATACGACTCGGTAGGCAGCCGGTAGTAGGCCCACGCGTGCGTCTCCGTGAGCAGGATGCGGTCGTCAAAGTAGCGGACGGACAGCCGGCTACGTCCCTTGGTCCGCGCGCTCACTGCGAGACCCTCCGCCGCTGGCGATCGGCCGCGAGGGTGTCCACCAGCACCCCCGCAAGGGCGGTGTAGGCGGCGCGCACTGGCGCCCGCAACTGGTCCAGCGCGGAGCGCGGCCCAGGGGCCTGCCGGGCGCGGGCGTCGAGGGCCGGCCGGAGGTCACGGATGCCGCGCTCGGCCTCAGGCGCGGCCAGATGGTCGTCCCAGGGCACCCGCACGATGGCCCGGCAGCGGCCCCGGACCACCACCTCGGCCTGCTCGACGTGAGCCATGCTGCGCTTGCTCACCCCGTTGATCACGGTGATGGAGCCCGCGGACAGCTCGCCGTAGCCGTGCGCATCCAGCCATTCCTGGGTCATCGCGACCGCCCGGGCCGCGTCAGGACTGGCCGGGGCGACAAGCACGAGCTGGTCAGTGGCGGCGAGCACCCGGGCCACGGCCGAAGCACCAGGATCCGCCAGGGTGAGGGCATACCGTTCCTCGAGGATGTCGAAGAGCTTGCGATACTCGGCGTCGCCCAGGACCTGGCCGTCCGGCTGGGCGCCGTGGGAGACGACATCCAGGCGTCCGCGGCCGCGGGTGCCGTTACCGGCTGGCGCGGTCCCGGCCAGCAGCGCGGGCACAGTCGCGGCCGGCGTGGCCCGGGACAGGTCCGTGAGCGACGGGCGGCCCGGGTTCAGGTCCAGCGCGGCGACCGCCTCGCCGCGCAGGACGGCTAGCAGTTCGGCGATCATCAGCGTGGTCACCGTCTGGCCGGCACCTACGGTGCAGCCGAGGACGACGACCAGGCGGGGACCGCCGATGGGCAGCAGCACCCGCTCGCGGTCGCGTTTGGCCAAGTCTGGCCGCCCGGGCCCGTGGCCACCCGGCACGACCCTGACGTGTTCCCGCCAGCTTCCGCCGCGGTGATCGGCGGGCCCGCTGAGCACGCGCTCCACCGCCCGCGGCGGCCGGCCTGCCCCGGCGCCGCCGGTGACAACCACCAGGGGTGGCTCCCGAGGCGGCGCCTCCGGCGCCCTGGCCGCCGGCACGCTGGGCGCCTGGGTGCTCGCGGGCGGAGTTTCGTGCGTCGGGGCGGCGGGCGCGGGCGCCACAGGCGCTGCGGCGCTTGCCACAGGGACGCTGCTCGGTGGCACGCTCGGCACTCCCGCGCTGGGCGGCGGGACGCTCGCGGATGGCGCGATTGGCACTCCCGCGCTGGGCGGCGGGACGCTCGCGGGTGACGCGATTGGCACTCCCGCGCTGGGCGGCGGGACGCTGCTTGGTGGCGCGCTCGGTGGCGTGATGCTGTCCGGCGGCGCACTGGGCGGCATGGCGCCCGGGGCCGGGACGTTGGCCGGCGGCGCACCGGGCGGCATGGCGCCCAGTGCCGGGACGTTCGCCGAAGGCGCGGCGGCGGGTGGAGGGGTGCCTGGCCAGGTACCGGTCGGTGAGGGGCCGAGCGGCTGGGCGGCCGATGGACCTGGCACGGCTGGACCTGGCCCGGCCGGACCTGGCCCGGGCGGACCGGCATAGGCAGCGGCCCGGCCTCGCTCGCCGGCAGCAGGCTGGTGAGCCGACCCGGGCTGCGGGGCCAGTCCGGGCCGGGCTGGTGCACCGCTTCCGGAAGTCTCACGTGTTCCCGCCGGCTCCCAGGCGGCCGCTGCAGCGCGCACATGACGCGAACCGGGCCGGGACGCCGGGTCGCGCCCAGTGGTCGGCTCGTACGTGAGGCCACGAGCCGCGGTGGGGTACTCGTCCCTGCCGTCGTGGGAGACCTCGATGAGCCCTGGCCGGGACGTGACGTCGGCCCTGGCCCTGGCCCGGGCACGGGCCGGCTCGGCGGCGCCCCGCCGGGGTGCCCGCGCCACCTCGGGCTCGAGTGCTGGCGGGGCAAGCGCCGGCGTGGGCGGCGCCAACCGCTCGCGCCTGGGGCGTGCGGATCGCCGGTCGGCGGCCCGCCGACCGGCCGACCTGCCGTGCTGCCTGGCAGCCTGGCGATCTTCCTCGGCCTGGACATCTTCTCCCGGCTGGGCGGCTGCGGCGGCCCGGCGCCACATCCTGCCCACGACGACGACGTCGTCCTTCTCCGTCAGTGCCGTCATGCGGCACCACGTGGCAGGTTCTCCCAGGTAGCGGACTTGCGAAATGATCAGTTCGGGGAGCCGTTTGCTCTCCAGGACAGGGCGGGTGGCCAGCCAGGTGATCACGCCTGGCGGCAGCACGTACAACCAGAACAGCGTGTGGTTGAAGGGAAGGCCGAGCACAGTGAGCAGAACCACATACGGCACGGTGATCGCCGCGAAGACGGCTATCTGGCCGACCGGTACTGGCATCGGCAGCCGGAAGTCGTACAGCTTGTAGAGCCGCTTCTCGATCCGCCAGATGCTCGTATATGTGGGCAGATCCACCTGGTGCTCTCCTTCCGGTCCGGGCGGAGATTCAGTGGACGCCGAGTGCGTTCGCGATGCCCTGTGCGAGCGTCTGAACAATGCTCGGGGTGTAGAAGATCACAGCGATCGCGACTGCGAGGACGATGAACTGCACGAATCGGATGATTTCGCGGGTGAACAGGAAGAAGAGCGCGACGATCCCGACGATGCCCAGGAACAACGGCCCGAAAAGCCCTTGCAGATAAGTCACGAGGCCCGTGGTGCTGAGCGCCCCAGGGGCGGCGACAATGAGCGATTGGAACGACATCGATCTACTCCGGGTTATGTGGGTTTACGCCTGGCCTGGAAGGCTCATGCGGCCATCGGAGTTCTGTCACGGCGGCCCCAGTGCTGTAGTCGAGGCGCTGATGTCACTGACGTCCCAGGTGCCCCCGCGCTGCACGATAGTAAGTGCATAGCTCATCTCGAGCCCTGCGGGCGCCCCGCCACTCTTTGCGCCACTCTGAACCGGCACGTTCCAGAGCACAGTAGCGGTAATATGCCGCGTCGTTCCTCCAGGCGGCACGCTGATGCCGGTGATGGACTTGAACACCACCGCCCCGCCCAGCCCGGTCACTGACGCGCCGGGGGCGAGAAATCTGCCGAGCGTGACCTGATTACCACTGCCGTACGCCTGGAAGAACGACGGAAGCTGGGTCATCAAGACTGCCTGGGTGGCCGTGTCGGAGCCCACTACGGCCTGGGACGGCACCGAAACCCGCGATGGCGGAGGAAGCCATGCGGGCTCACCGGAGACGACAAGCCCGGCGGCCGCCGCGTAGATCGGCACACCCAGTTCCATCAGGTGACCATTGACCTTTGCGAGAAGGGTCACCACCGCGTGCGAGTCGTCGCGCACGTCCGTCCCGGCGACCTGTTCAGACTGCAATTGCAGCGACCCCGTCCCATCCCAGCCCAATTGAGGATCGGAACCAGCGGGCACGAAGCCGGCCAGCTGGCTCGACCTCTGCGTCGCGGTGCCCGGGCTGAAATTCAGGTATACCTGCCCGAACTGCAGGGCGTAAGCATCGGCGAGCGTAACCGGGAATCTGCTTGCCGGGCTCGCGGCCGCGAGCCCTGCGGACGTCCCCGGGCGTGTCTCACCGAGGACAATCGCTGTCACACCCCGGTAGACGACGAGGAGGAGCACAGCCCAGAGGATGGCGCGGAAAGTCCAGACAAGCCACCGGCCGCCCGCCCCGTCCCAGCCATGCGACAGACGACTGCGGGCCGCCCGGCCCGGCTCCGGGCGCTCGGCCTCCGCCTCGTAGCCCGCGCCGTACACGTCCGACTGCGGACTGCGATCAACGGTTGACCTGCGAACCATCGCACCTCCGCCCGCCCCTGCGCACGCGCAGCCTTGAGTTGCGGTGCTATCCATGTCCGTCTGCGGACTATTCTGCGCCATAATGCGCCGACCGGGGAGCCCCTTTCCCCAGGCAACGGAGGTAGCGCCCCTGCGCACGAGCCGGTGAGCGAGCCGGAACCGGTCCCACCATTGACCAGACTATCTGGTCTGACCTGCGGAATTGCCCCGTGGGGTGCTGAATCAGGTACGTACTGCTCAGACACGCTCCGCGATACCCAGAAACCCGACTATTTGATCAGCTTCTTCAGCCCAAGCGGCTCCGAGCCATCAGCAGCCGGCCCCGTTCGGGCCTTCCTGGCCGCCCTCCCCATCGACGCCGCAGCCGCCCGAAGCGGGACCATTGGCCGTGTCCTCGTGCCCTGGCTGGTACGGCTGGACACCGTTTGACCGGGACTGTGGTCACCGATACCAGAATGTCCCCGGCGCCGCACCCGGGGGATGGAAGGCCAGCGCGCGGACGCTGGCTGGCGCTGTCCGTCATGTGTGTCTCGCTGCTCATGGTGCCTGGATAGCACTGTCCTGAATGCCGACCCGGGTCGGCCATAAGGGGACGTTCCTCGCGAGCCTGACCACGTTCATAGCCGACTCCGTGTGGACGCCTTCTCGGGGGTCGGTGAGCCTGGTGATCGGGTCGACCTACCTCGGCACGTTTCCCGGGATGATCATGCTGGGAATCGGTGCCGGGCCAGCTATCCGGCCGGCCGCGGCCTCCGTGGCGGGCGTCGGACTGATCCTGCTCGCAGGCCCGGACGACATACGACGGATGCGCGCATGCGCCAGATGTGACGGGGCCGATCAGGCCAGGGACGTCTCGTCGCCGCGGGCGAGGATGGCGTCCACGGTCTCGTCAACCGTCATGGCCGAGGTGTCCAGCCAGAGCCCTATCCGGGGAGTCTCCTGGCGGAGCACCAGATCAAGGGTGTGCGGCGTCCAGGTGCCGTAGCCGTTCTTGAGGCGGCCCGCCTCCCGCGCCGCGACCACCTCCGGTGAGGGGGCGAGCACCACCAGATGCAGTGGCCGGACCCTGATCAGCGCCAGGAAGCGGGGCACGAAGCCACCCAGGATGACGTCCTGGACCACTACCGAGAAGTCCTCCTCGTGGAAACCCTCGGCCGCACGCGCGGCGAGCCGGTAGCGCAGCCACAGCTGCCGCTGGGCTTCGCTACCGCCTTCTGGATCTGCTGCGACCTGACCGGAACGGATCATGCGGCGGTACACATCGCCCCTGACGTGGACGCCGCGGTCGAACCGGCCGGCCAGCCGCTCAGCCACGGCGGACTTGCCAGCGGCCATGATCCCGGTAATCACGAACACAGGACGCTCGCTCACTTCATCATCATCCTTCCCCGCCCTGTCCGCCTGTTGCACCGGCCGCCGCGGAGGCGGCGGCAATCCGGGGTGAGGAACTCTGCCAGGGGTAGGGGGGTAGGCAAGCACCCTGGATCTTGAACGCGAAGCCGGGTGCCCGCTAGAGCTAGCAGAGGGGATTTGGATGAAGTGGTGGCTATGGGTGTCCACGGCCGTCGCCGTGACGCTAGGCGTGATCCTATTCGCCGGCAAGGACGACATAATTCGTTACAACCGCATGCGGCGCATGTAACGCTATTAAGGGTCGGTCAGTGCCCAGGGCTGCTCGCTGTCGACTATGACGGCGGCGGACGCTGCGGCCGGCCGGTCAGTCCTTGGCGCCGTGCGCGGCGATCGAGAC
>DAIRVB010000017.1:0-1439 GCA_036803065.1 Streptosporangiaceae bacterium | reverse complement strand
CGATGAGCCTGTGATGAACCAGTTCTTCGACGCCATGATCCCACGCTATGCGGAGGTTCCTCCGTTTCGTAAATGCTGCCCGCGCTGCCCGCGCTAGACGTTGAAACGGAACTCGACTATGTCGCCATCGCTCATCACGTAGTCCTTGCCTTCGATGCGGACCTTGCCCGCAGCGCGGGCCGCGGCCATCGACCCCGCGGCGATGAGATCCTCGTAGGCCACGACTTCGGCCTTGATGAAGCCACGCTGGAAATCGGTGTGGATCACGCCTGCCGCCTCCGGCGCCGTGGCGCCCACCGGGATCGTCCAGGCTCGCGTCTCCTTCGGGCCGGCCGTGAGGAAGGTCGTCAGCCCCAGGGCCCGGAACCCGACCCGGGCGAGCCGGGCCAGCCCTGGCTCGCCCATGCCAAGACCGGCCGCCATCTCGGCAGCCTCCTCCTCAGGGAGTTCGGCCAGCTCTGCCTCGGTCTTCGCGTCAAGGAAGATCGCCTCGGCCGGCGCCACCAGCGCCGCGAGCCTGGTCTGCAATGCCTCGTCGGCCAGCTCCGCCTCGTCCACGTTGAACACGTACAGGAACGGCTTCGCCGTCAGCAGGTGCAGATCGCGCAGGTCGGCCACGTCGATCCCGGCCGAGGCGGCGCCCGCGAACAGGGTGGTTCCGCTGTCGAGCAGCTTCTGCGCGGCTATGGCGGCATCTGCAGCGCTTTTCCGTTGCGGATCTTTAGCGAATTTTGCTTCTTTGGCGAGCCTGGGGACGGCCTTCTCCAGCGTCTGCAGGTCGGCAAGGATGAGTTCGGTCGCCACCGTGTCGATGTCGCGTTCCGGCGACACCTCCCCGTCCACATGGCTCACGTCCGGATCGGCGAAAACTCTTACCACCTGGCAGATGGCGTCGGTCTCCCGAATGTGGGCGAGAAACTGGTTACCCAGGCCCTGACCCTGGGCGGCGCCGCGGACCAGGCCTGCGATGTCCACAAACCGCGCCGTGGCGGGCACGATGCGGGCCGAGTCATGGAGATCCGCGAGCACCTTGAGCCGCTGATCGGGAATGCCGACGACGCCCACGTTCGGCTCGATGGTCGCGAACGGGTAATTGGACGCCAGCGCTCCGGCCCTGGTCAACGCGTTAAAAAGGGTGGATTTGCCAACATTGGGCAGGCCGACGATACCGATGGAGAGACTCACCCGGGCGAGTCTAGGGCGTCGATGCCGATGCTCCCCGGACGCGGGCACCTTGCGCCACACGGGCGCAGCCACGGGCAGGTTCCGTGATCACGGAGCCTTGCTGGCCCGGGGGGCCACCCCGGGCCCCCGGGCATAACCCCTTCCATGATCACGGAAGATTACTGGGCGCATTCGACGGAGATGATCCGTGATCACGGAACGGGCATGCCTGGGGGCGCTTTGCGTCGCAGACCGGGACGAAACCCTCTCAGGAC
>DAIRVB010000016.1:0-15776 GCA_036803065.1 Streptosporangiaceae bacterium | reverse complement strand
CTGGTTAGCCTAATGGCTCTGTCTTGGGAGCTCAATGCTTCTCGCCGCGGGCGTGCAGCACCTTACGGTGCACGCGCTCCGCGAGGAGCCGGCTCGCTCGGCTGCCGCCGGTCTTGGTGCCGGCCCCGGCGGCCGGTTGGTTCCCAGTGCTGGCGAGCAGGAACGAGGTGACCGCGTCGGTGAAACCGTCTGGGTCCTCCCAGAACAGCAAATGGCCCAGCTCCGGGAATATCACGAGCTGGGCGCCCGGGATGCGCTCCGCGAGCAGCTTGCCGTTGCCCGGGTCCACCACAGTGTCGGCATCGCCGTGCACGACCAGCGTGCGTGCGTGGATGCGCGTTTGCCGCAGACGGCCCGCGTAGCGCGCACCTGCGGACGCCTGGGCCGACAACGCCCTGGGATCCGCTGGCCGGGAACTCTGGAGTTCGACCAGGCGGTCGGCGACTTCCGGGCGGTGCTTGACGGTGCGCGCGGACAGGGCATTCTCCGTGTGGCGGCGCAGCGCAACCTCGCGGGTCATGCGGCCGGTCGCCACGATCAGCGCCACGGATGCCGCTGGCATGGGGTAGGCGAAGGGCCAGCCAGGCGTCGTGGACACCAGGACCAGACCGTCGACCCTCTCCGGATGGTCAACCGCCAATTGCTGAGCCACCATGCCGCCCAGGCTCACTCCCATCACGTGGGCTCTGCGGATGCCCCCGCCATCGAGCACGGCGAGGATGTCGGCGGCCATTTCAGCGACGCTGAACGAGCCGGCCGGCAGGTCGCTGCGCCCGCTTCCCCGGTTGTCTGCCAGCACAAGCCGGAAGTGCCGCCGCAGTTTCCGCAGCACTGGCTCCCACCCGAAGCGGTCGAAGCCCATCCCCTGGATCAAAACCAGCCATGGGCGCCGCCTGTGCAGCGTTCCACGCAGCTCGTAGGCGATCCGCGACTCACCAGTGCGGGCATACCGCGTCCTGCTCACATCGACTCCTCAGGCACTGTCTAGCGCCGCCAGCCCTCGTATTGACCGCCCAGGTCGGCCCGCAGTGCCCACGCCTGGGTAGCAGCGGGCCAGAAAGACTCCTCGTCCGTCCGCGAGCTGGCGGAGCGGCAGGCGCTGTGCTGGCTGCTGATGAAGAACGCCGAGGTTCTCCAGCGGCACTTTCCACGGATCCGGACGGCTGTCCGAGTGAGACCGATGCACATATGGTGCGTCTGCGAACTATAACATGCACGCGTGGTATGACAAGCACAGCTGATGAGCCGCGGACGGGATGATCGGGCTTTCCGCGCACGAGGAACAACTCCAGCATCGTCAACCCACCCACCTGCGGAGGGCGGTGGAACCCGCCGGTTGCATCGCCGCCTGCTTCTGGCTTACCATCCCCCTAGATGGTAAGGAGATGTTCTCCGGATGGTCCCGAGTGAAGGCGAGAAGACCGAGAAGATTACTATCAACCTGGGATTGGTGGACCTCGGACAGATCGATCTGCTGGTCCAGGAAGGCTTCTACACCAACCGCACCGATTTCATCCGAACCGCCATTCGCACCCAACTCGCCACCCGGGGCGAGGCCCTCGCCCAGACGGCGGCCCGGCGTACGCTCACTCTGGGTAGCTGCCACTATGCCCGTCGCGATCTGGAGGAGATCCGCGACGCCGGGCAGATGATCCACATCCGGGTGTTGGGGTTGGCGAGCATCGCGGCCGATGTCTCTCCCCAACTGGCCCTGGCCACGATCGCCTCAGTGGAGGTGCTCGGCGCCTTCCGTGCCCCGCCCGCGGTGAAGGCCGCCCTAGCGACTCGCATCGCCTAGGCCGCTGCCATCACAACGGCTTAGCCCGACCGCCGACCCGCTCAGAGTACGGGCCGCCCTGCCAGGAAGATCAGCGAAGACACCACCAGGAGGGATACCGCCATGGACGCACGCCAGATGGCGGCGATGGTTGAGGCCAGCCGCTTGACCCGCCAAGGCCGCCTCGTCGAAGCAACCGCGTTGATTCAACAAACCTTGACCACCCCGGCTGTGACACGGCGGGCGCCGGATGCGCAGTGCGCCGAGGAGGAGGCCGGTGGCGCGTCTGGCCGTCCCCCCGCTCCCTTGCCACCGCTACCCGCCCACGGGGGGACACTACTGAGGCAAATTCCGTCCTGCTGGACTCACGGCCTCCGCACTTTCCCCAGCCGGCGCGCCTCGAGTCTCGACCTCGTAAACGGGCCCGCGGCCCCGGCCGCGAAGCGACCGGCGGGCCGGTTTGACGCCTTTTCCTACACCAACGCCGCCGGTACCCGCGCCTATCGGCTCTATGTCCCCACCGGCGGCACCGGCGGGCCCCTGCCTTTGGTCGTGATGCTGCACGGCGGCACTCAAGACGCCGCCGCCTTCGCCATCGCTACCGGCATGAACGACCTCGCCGAGCGTCAGACGTTCCTCGTCGCCTACCCTGAACAGCCCCCCTCGGCGAACGCGGGCAAGTACTGGAACTGGTTTGTCCCTGGTCATCAACGCCGCGACGCCGGTGAGCCGTCGCTGATCGCAGGGATCACCCGCCAGGTCATGGACCGCTACGGGGTAGCTGCCACCCGGGTGTATGTTGCCGGGTTTTCTGCCGGGGGCGCGATGGCCGCGGTGATGGCCGCGGTCTACCCCGATCTCTACGCCGCCATCGGCGTGCACTCCGGGCTGGCCTATGCCGCCGCTCGCGATGTGGCCTCCGCGTTCGCGGCGATGAAGCAAGGCCCGTCACGCCCGGCCCAACCCCCGGCGAGCCCCGTGCCTTTGATCGTCTTCCACGGTGACCGGGATGCGACCGTGGCCCACGCCAACGCCGCGTGCCTCATCGACCATGTCTTGGCGGCGGAGAGCCCGGACCGTTCCCCAGCCACCCCGCCCACCGCGGTGACCAGCAGTGGGCAGGTGCCCGGCGGGCATGCCTACACGCGCACCTCCTATCAGGGCTTCGCCGGGGTGACCATTGCCGAGTGCTGGACTATCCACCAGGGCGGACATGGCTGGTCTGGTGGTGTACCGCATGGGTCCTACACCGATCCCCGCGGGCCCAACGCCAGCGCCGAGTTCATCCGCTTCTTCGACGAGCATCCCGCCCACGCACCGGCCTGCTGACCGGCGCCCCCCAGTAGCGGACGGCAACCGCCCTGAGCAACGGGCTGTGCAGCACGGCGAGGTTGCGCGGCAGCCCGGCCGTGCCCTTAGCGCGCAGGAAGGCGAATGCCTCGCTGATGGCCTGGCACATGAGTGTGAGGGTCGTGCGGTCCGCGGCGAGACGGACGGGGTCGGTTCCGCACCGGTAGAGGGCCGCTGCGACGCATGCGACGAACGCGGCGTGGTAAGCGAGCCATCCGTCCATGTCAGTTACGCGCTGGACAGCGAACCCGCGGCCGGATAGGGACTGCCAGCGTCAAAGGTCACGTCTAACAGAGGACTCTGGCAGAGAACGGCAGTGGAGGCGGCCAGACATCCACGCTGCTTGGGCCCTGGTATAGCGGCGCGCCGCGCCGGGGAGCAGCGGAGTGCTCGCACGGTCGCGCCAGAAGCACTACCCACACTCCGTGCCGATTCCGGCGCGGTTATCCCGCATCATCGACCAAGCAGTGGGCTCGTCTCCGTAAGTTATCCCGCCGCCGCCGGGGCTACCGCTCCTGCTCGGTGGGGCGAATCAGCATCTCGTTGATCGCGACGTGCCGCGGGCGGGTGACGATGTATAGGATCGCGTCGGCGATGTCCTCGGCTTCCATTCTTTGCCCGAACTGGTTTCGCATGCTCTCGAGCACCTCGGGCCGGTTGTGGCCGGCCAGCTCCGTCGCGGTCGCGCCCGGCTCGACCAGGGAGACGCGCACGTACCGCTTGGTGACCTCCTGGCGCAGCGACTCGCTGAACGCGCCGACGCCGTGCTTGGTCAGGTTGTAGACCCCACTGCCGTTGCGGGCCACGCGGCCAGCCACCGAGCTGATGTTGACCATGTCGGCGACCCGGCGCGGACTGTCCTCGGCGGCACGCAGCAGATGGGGGATCGCCGCGTGCGCGCAATAGAGCAGGCCTAGCACGTTGAGCTCAACCATCCGCTGCCACTCAGACAGGGGCGCGCCGACCGCCGGGCCGAGCAGCATCACGCCGGCGTTGTTGACGAGCGTGTCGAGACGGCCCAGTTCGGCGACCGTGCGCTCAACGGCGTCGGTCGCCTGCCGCTCGTCAGTGATGTCGGATTCCAGTACCAGCGCGGTGCCGCCCTGCTCGCGGATATCGGCGGCGAGCGTGTCCAGCCTGTCCCTGCGCCGCGCCGCCAGCGCCACGGTTGCGCCCTGGGCTGCTAGCGCGGTGGCCGTGGCCGCGCCGATGCCGCTCGAAGCCCCCGTCACCAGCGCAACAGTGCTACCCAGTATCGGCTTCATCGGGAACTCACCTCTCTTGCTCATCGGGCCAGCGCCCGACAGGGAGGCACCCCCGAACGAAGCCTCGGTGTGCGCTCCCGCTGGCCTTTCCGTTCAGGGTAGCTAAGTACCGTGACAAGCTGGATGCCGAAGGGCTGAACGGCATAGACAGGATGCCTCTCGCAAGTCGCGGGCTCGGTCGTCCTAGGTCGGCGCGTGTAGCGTCTGGACTGTTGCCACTTCGCGATCGCGACAGGTGGGTGAGTGCAAAATTACTGTGTTCTCTGACGCCGAACTGGCCCACCTGGCCAAAGGTAAACTCGGGCGGCTCGCGACAATCGACGGAGCCGGGATGCCGCACGTCGTTCCCCTTGGCTGGCGCTACAACCCTGAGCTGGACGCGATCGACATTAGTGGGCGGGATTTCGCCCGCACCCGGAAGTTTCACAACGTGCAGCGCAACCCGAACGTCGCCCTCGTGGTCGATGACGTGCTGCCGCCGTGGCGACCTCGATGCGTGGTGATCCGCGGCATGGCCGAGGCTCTCGCTGATGCGACCGGGCCGGACGGCCAGCCGACCGGACCCATCATCCGGCTGCATCCTGCGGAAGTGATCAGCTGGGGGATGGAGTTCGCCGAGGAATAGTGCGCGAACCGTCGCGCCTGTCTGACGACCTGGTCGAGCGTCAATGTAACCGGTGTGCCACTAACCCAGCGTGTTCCTGCCGTGAAACCTCGCTCGCAGCGGCGATCGCGAATGAGCCTTGGCCGGGGAATGGTGCCCCAGGCGGGAATCGAACCCGCTGCGGGCCGCTTTAGAGGCGGCTGCCCTGCCATTGGGCTCCCGGGGCGCGTCGCGTGGGGTGGGCGGCGGCACGATGCCGCCCACCCCATCGTGCCGGATTGCGTGATCGCGGCTAGCTGGCCGCGATCACCGCCCGGGCGCCGTTCAGGCGGCGGGTGGATCCTCGATCCGGTGTCCCGAAGGGCCGCCAGGCGATCCCCTCCAGCGCCAATACACACGACCTGCGGCATGACAGCGCATCGACATCGGGCCGGGATGGGCCATTGATCGCAGCGTGACTGGCGGCGCCGAGGACGCGGTTTGTGAAGGGTCCGCCACAAGCCGATGTTCCGCGCGATGATGTAGGACGTGGGACTGTCGCCGAAGACTCGATGGCGTAATCACCTAGCGGCAAAGGGCGCGTGTCATCATCCATGACGATGCCGGGCTGGGATGCGGCGTACGCTTCGGGAACGCCTGCGCCTTGGGACATCGGCCGGCCTCAGCCGGCCTTCGTTCGCCTGGCGGATAGCGGCCTGCTTTCCGGGCGGGTGCTCGACGCGGGCTGTGGCACTGGGGAACACGCGCTGCTGGCCGCCGCTCACGGTGCGGACGCTGCAGGCGTCGACATCTCACCGCGGGCCATCGAGCGAGCGCGCGAGAAAGCAGCCGAGCGTGGCCTGATGGCCCGCTTCGAGGTCGCCGACGCGCTGAACCTCGGGCAACTCGGCATGACCTTCGACACGGTCATCGACAGCGGGTTGTTCCACGTCTTCGACGACCAAGAGCGCGCCCGGTACGTCACCAGCCTGGCGTCGGCGCTGCAGTCCGGCGGCACCTGCTACCTGATGTGCTTCAGCGACCGCCAGCCCGGCGACTTCGGCCCTCGGCGGGTGCGCCAAGACGAGCTCACCACGGCCTTCGGCGACGGCTGGACCTTCACAGACATCGCAGCGGACACTTTCGAGATCAACCCTGGACTGGGCACAATGACCGCAAAAGCATGGCTGGCTGGCATCCGCCGCTGTGATCCCTCAGCCTCGGCGTAAACACACTGATGGCCTGAGGCATCAACGCAACCCGCGCCGCGGCCGCCACGCGCAGAGCGGCATGACAGCGTGGCGGCCCGGCTGCTCGCCCTCATCCAGGACAAGCTTGCCGAGGACACCGCGACCGGACGGCTCGAGACGCAACTCCCGCTCGACGACCTCGCCTACACCATGCTGCGCATAGCTGAGTCCTTCCACTACCTGCCGACGATCACTGGCGAGCCCGCCGACCCTGACGGGGCCACCCGGGTCCTGCGTACCCTGCTGCACGCGCCAGAGTTGTCGGCGCAGGCGGGGGGCGGCGGGGCCCGCCGCCTGCGGGGTGCTTAGCTGCCCGTCATCCCCAACGGCCTCAGCCTTGGTCAGGCGCAGCCGGAATGCTCCGGCGTGCCTGAAGGTCTCCGCAGACGAAGGTGAGCGCCAGGATGGCTGCAATCACGGAGTCCCGCTTCCCGATGGAGCGAAAGCTCGCAAGGCTGGCAGCGGAGTCGAGCGAATCACTCGCCAATGCTGTTGCGGTCCAGCGGCGGACATCCCTCACGTCGTCCGACCGTGCCGCGGCAACGGTGCCCAGGCCCAGGACGAGGTCCCTGATGCCGATTGTCCGCATGAGCAGCAAATCGGCACCGGACGGCTCCCGCTGGCCTGACAACCGCATCGGTGCTCCTGGCGTCGCGATGAGCGCGATGCCGACTGCGGTCCGGAGCCATCCCATCGTCTCGTAGCTCGTGACTGGCACGGTCGCAGCGTAGTTCACGCCCGCCCGCCCGGCCAGACCCAGCTGCTCAGGGCGCCCTCGTCCCCCGGCGCCATTGACGGCAGGCGTCACGCCCCATGTGCCGCGGCCGGCACGTCCGGTGCCCGGGCACTCGCCATGCTGGCGGACGACAGGCACCGCAGTACGCCGGCTGCCGCCCGCCAGGCCGTGTCGCAGTGGCGGCCCGGGCGGGCTGCAACGCCGCTGGCGGCCGGGGCAGGGCCCGTCGTGCGCTGCTCACGGCTTGTTCCACGCTGGGAAACACCGGGAAGATGTCAATCAGGCCGGTGACGTCCAGAACCCGGTGTACCTGCTGCTGCGGGGCGGCCAGTGACATCTCACCACCACCGTCCCGCGTCCATTTCAGCACCCGCACCAGCACCCCCAGACCGCCGTAGCCAAGAGACTCCAGGGCCGCCAGGTCCACGATGACGAAGGGCCCGCAGGCCGCCACAGCAGCGATTAGATGAGATGCGGCACCCGGGGTCACGGCCAGGTCAAGCTCCCCGCGCAAAACAACGACTGCCTGACCGCTTACATCACGGATGCTGACATTTACGTTGGGCACAAGCCCTCCCTCATAATCCGGCAGCCGGGCAGGCCCACGCCTGCCGATAACCAATGACGCAGGCCGATGGCTCGGAATGCACTAGATGCCGCCCTGCCCGGCCATGGCCGGATCGTCAGAGGTCAGCAGTCCCATGCCTGCGCAGTCCAGCTGCATGGCGGCCGGGCACGTTCGAATTCCGGTCACCGGAAGTGCCGATAGTGGCAGAAAATAGAGCGAAGGCTATTTTGCTGAATCTCAGTATGAAATGCCCCGGAGTATCTGGGCGTCATTCACAGTCAGCGAACGCGATCAATCGCCAGGGTCCAGAGCAAGTGACTAACACTACCACGGGCGCACTGCCCTGGCGAGCCTCATTGTGGTATAGGCAGGCATTCCGGGCCCGGCCGCAATTCAACGCCCATGTGGCTGCCCGTGTAAGGGAGATTCATCCTCTGTCACCTGTTAGCTTGGGTGGCTGATAATATTTTCAGGCTAATTACTAATAAGCATATGAACATGCCAGATAAGACAGCAATCATGCCGGCCAGACTACGACTCCCCAGGTGCCGTCATCCGGGCAGGGTTCGGGGGAGTCCGAAGCGGGCCAGCGCACTGTTGTCAAACCGGGTCATGGCGGTGATCTGGTTGCCTGCGAGAGTGACCACGAGCAGCCCGTTGGCGTGCATGAGGCCGGTGCTGGGGTCGTGCAGGTAGATGCCGAAGGCGGGCTGGCCGTTGGCGCGGGTTGCGACCAGCCGGAATGTGCGGCCGTGGCGGAAGATCACCGTGGTGAGGAAGCGGGCCGCCAGATCGCGTCCCTGGTATTGCGCGGGAGCCTGGGGCGTGGTGAGCAAGACGTCGCCGGCGAGCAGGGCGACCACCCCATCGACGTCTCCGGTCTCGTAGGCGCGGGTTAGATGCGCGACGATTTCCTGCTCCGCGGCGGAGTTCGGGGCGGGGGGTGGCTCCTGCTCACACGAGGGTGGGTGTAGGTGGTGAAGAGTGACCCGGGCGCGCTTGAGGGCGCTGGTCACCGACTGCTGGCTGGATTGGAGGATGCTGGCCACCTCGGTGGCCTGGAACCCGAGGACATCGCGCAGGACCAGCACGGCGCCCTGGCGGGGCGGCAGGAGCTGCAGCGCTGTCACGAATGCCAGCGAGATGGCCTCTTTGGCCTCGTACCGGGCCTCGGGGCCGGGCGCGCTGTCGGCGAGCCCTTCGAGGAGGACGTCCGGGTAGGGCTCGAGCCAGATCACGTCGCCCATCTGGGTCGGCTCCGGCGGTTCAACATCGAGTGCGGGAGGGCTCACCGGCGGGCGCCTGCGGGCCGATCGCCGCGCATCCAGGCAGCGGTTGGTAGCGATCCGGTACAGCCAGGTCCGGATCGAGGCGCGTCCCTCGAAGCTGCCCAGGCCCTGCCAGGCTGCCAGCAGGGTCTCTTGCAGTTGGTCCTCAGCGTCGGCCACCGATCCGAGAATCCGGTAGCAGTGCACCTGCAGCTCACGCCGGTGGGGGTCGACGAGCTCGGCAAATGCCTGCTCGTCTCCGGCCCGGGCGCGGGCGATCAGGTCTGTGCCCACCGCGCCATCCTCGCCTCCCCAGTTCGCCTGGCTTTCCGGGCTTGTCACCGATACTGACGCCGCCAGCCGGGCGAATTGGGCGCTCACCACCGCCCACTTTCACAGCACCCATGCGTCTGCACCATCAGCAGGCAGGGTCGGCACCACGCCGGCCAGGCAAAGAGGAGGAGATCGATGGGCAAGTTCGTGCTTTCCTACCGCGTGCCGCG
Source organism: Streptosporangiaceae bacterium (assembly GCA_036803065.1). Taxonomy (GTDB): domain Bacteria; phylum Actinomycetota; class Actinomycetes; order Streptosporangiales; family Streptosporangiaceae; genus JAWWPY01. The sequence continues at coordinate 6,476 of DAIRVB010000016.1, read as the reverse complement.
TGACTACACGCCGGGCCGCCCCGAGACCGTGGCTGCGTGGACGGCGTGGTTCAAGGGCATGGGCGCCGGCCTGGCGCACCAAGGCCACGGTGTTGCCGCCTCCAGTTCCCTCGGGGACATCGGGGCAGGCACCAGGCTCGGCGGGTACTCAGTCGTCACCACTGACGATCTTGACGGGGCGGTCGCGCTGGCGAAGGGATGCCCGGCCCTTGGGCTGGGCGGCGGCATCGAGATCGGAGTGATCATGGAGCTGAACGGTGGCCCCCGGCTGGCCGCGGGCGAGTGAGCCCACGGACCGCGTTCCCGCCGTGGTCCCGATTTCGCCCTACGGCAGCCCACGGTGGCACGCACCTGGTCGCAGGTTTGAATCTGCTTGCCGTCCCGGCTGTCAGGTTAGAAGTAGCCGCGCATGAGCTCGCGCATCCAGGCCGGTTCCCGGATGGGGCCTCGCGGGTTGTACTCGGTGGCGTACGGCTTGATGTCAAGGACAGGCGTTCCGTCGATGGCGTCAAGGCCGCGCACTGTCAGCTGAAGTCCGTCGACGGCGAGCAGCGCAACGGGAAACGCCGATGTGGTTCGGCCGCATCGGCCCGTGCCCGGCCAGAACACCGACCTGAGGCCACGCGGGGTTGCCGCGCGGGTGCGTCGCAGCCCGGCGTGCGTGGGCGGCCTGATGGAAATGGAAGATCACCTCGATGTGGGAGAAGCCGTCCAGCCCGAGGGTAGCGTCGGGGTCCAGCATGGCCGGGTCCAGGACGATCCGTGAGACGACCGGGCCCCAGTGATCCTCGATCATCTCGCTGCGGCCGCCGCGGACGACCCCGATCGGGGCCACGGTGATGGCGGGCACGGCATCCGGCATGGGGTGTCATCTCGCTTTCAAGTCCGGTTGTGCAGCCTGCCGCTGACCGGCGCCCCCGCAGGCGCTGGTCAGCCGGGCCCCGGGGCCGTGAGCATGCCGCGGATGGTTGCCGTCAGGACGGCCAGCGCGGCGGCCGGATCGATCCGGCCGCCGCGGACTTCGTCGGCGCAGGCATGGATGAGCGCGAAACAGCATGCCACGAGCCAGCCTGCGGGCATATCCGCGCGGAACGAGCCGTCGGCCCGGCCGCGGTCGACGAGCTCGCGGACCCGCTCGTGCGCCGCATGGTGGGTCCGGGTGAGCGCGGCGGGGCTGAGTTGCGTGGCGGCTGCCGCTGCGATGGCACCGTTGCGGTCGAGCTCGCGCCACCCCGCGGACAGCAGCCGTTCCAGCGCCTCCAGTGGCGGGCCGGTGTCCGGCTGGGCGGCCTCCAGTGCGACGGCGGTGCGGTTGACCGCGCGCCGCACGACGGCTTCCAGCAGCGCCTCGGAGGTCGGGAAGTGCGCATAGACCGTGACCCTGGACACGCCGGCCTGTGCGGCGACCGCCGAGAAGCTTGCCTGCGCCCGCCGCTCGAGCAAATCCTCGACTGCGTCGAGGATCGCCTGGACGTTGCGCTCGGCCATCGCGCCGAGGCGCTCTTCGCCGAGGCACATCGCCGGCGCCGCAGACGCCGCCTGGCCGGCGGGGTGGCCTGCCTGGTGCTGGCCGGATTGATTGCCGCCGGCCTCATGACTGCGTGGCCGCGTCACGGTGCCGGGACACATCACGGGCACCTGGGCGCGGCCGCCGCGCCGGATTTCACACTGCCGTCAGTGCTGGTTGCCTGGGTCGATTACAGCGGTCAGCTGCACGTCGGCAACCTGGCCACCCGGGCCCAGCATGTCCTGGCAACAGTCGATGCCCCAGCAGCCGATCCCATGATCCAGGCCGGCGGCCGCCTTTACTGGGCCGACATCAGCAAGGATGTCGCACCGATCCGGGACTATGACATCGCGACGGGCAAGATCGGGTACCTGGCCCGCGGAGATTCGGTGTTCGCATCCGCCGACGGCCGGCATATGTACATCGTGCAGACCGCATCGAGGCTGATCGAGCTGGCCGCCGGCGGCATCGGCTCGCCGCGCCGGCTGGCTCTCCCTAGTGGCTGGCACATGTCCGGCGGCCTTGGCGACTGGTCGGTGGCGGGCGGGATCGTCATCTACTCTGGCCCTGCCGATCAGCGGCTGGGCCCTACCATCCTCGCCGCCTGGAACCCCAGGACCGGGCACGTAAAGATCATCGGCCGGAACCTTGACATCATCGACACCTACACGCCGCCCGGTGCCCGGTACAGCCTGCTCGCCTGGACGTCAGGTGGCGTGCTCGGGATCACCAACACCTCTACTCTGGCCAGCCTGACTGTGCGCAGCCCCAACCGCTACGGCTTCACCTATGGTGGCCCGTTCTCCAGCGGCGCATTCTCGCCCAACGGGAAGCGCCTGGGGGTATTCCTGAACACAACGAACCCGCAAGACCCCTACAACGCACCGCACTCCGTGCTGGCCATTGTCAACACCAGGACCGGGGCGCCGAGGCTCGTCCCGGCTGCCCGCCTTGTCACGACCGAGGATGTGGGCTGGGCCCGGTGGCTGCCGGGCGGTAACCGGCTCATCGCCGGGGCCGAGGGCGGCAGTTACGCGGTAGATGCGGTAACGCTAGCCACCCGGCCATTCTCCTTCGGCTCGCCCAGTGATGACATCAACTCCAGCGGGGACATCAACTTCTCGGCGACCATCCTGCCCGCCTCTACCGAAGCTGGGCATGGATGATGCGAGCTCGAGAGATATCACCGTTGCCCGCGTGCTGCTCCCGGGCGGCGAGGATCAATGACTGACTCGCGGTCAGCTGGCTGGCTTCTCCCAGATCGAGACATGCTGGCGGCTCTCGCTGGTGAAGGGCTGCCGCGTCCACCCGTCCCACCGCTCGCGCAGTCGCAGCCCTGCGAGCTGGGCCATCAGGTCGAGCTCGGCCGGCCACACGTACCGGAAGGGGATCGAGGTGTACTCGCCGCGGCCATCGACTACCTCGACGTAGTTCGAGCTCATCGACTGCGTGGCGGTGTCGTAGACGTCGAACGCCCACCGGGTCGGGCTCACGTGGAACGGCACGACGTTCTGCCCGGCCGGGAGCCTGCGCAGATCCGGGACCGCGACCTCGATGACGAAACAGCCGCCGGGTTCAAGGTGAGCCGCGACGTTGCGGAAGCAGGCCACCTGCGCCGCCTGCGCGGTCAGGTTCATGATCGTGTTGAACACCAGGTACGCAACGGAAAACGTCCCCGCTGCCCTCGTCGCCGCGAAGTCGCCGATCGTAATGCCGATCGCCGCACCGCCTGGCTTGGCGCGCAGCCGGGCCACCATCGCCTGCGATACGTCGATGCCGTGGACCGGGACGCCGCGGCGCGCCAGCGGCAGTGCGATGCGCCCTGTCCCGATGCCCAGCTCCAGGGCGCGGCCACGGCCGGCCAGCCCCGCCAGGACGTCGACCGCCGCGTCCACGACGCCCGGCTCGAACATCTCCGCCGACGACTCGTCGTACGTCGCCGCGACACGTTCCCCGAAGTAGCCGTCCTCATGGTCCACCGCGACCTGCCCATGACGCGTCGGTCAGCACCCAGTCGCGCCGTCGAGTCGTTCGCGCAGCAGATCCGCGTGGCCGTTGTGCCTGGCGTACTCCTCGATCATGTGGACATAGACCCAGCGCAGGTTCATGTCGACCTTCCGGTGCGAATGGAAGAAGGTCTCATCCAGAGCCCGGCCTCTGGCCGCTTCCCGGGCAAATTCAATCTCCCGCACGAAGGTGGCGAGATCCTGCTCCGCATCGGCTTCATCGACGTGATCGAACTCCCCGTCGGGATCAGCCTCGCTGGAGTAGAGGAAGCCGGCGTCTTCTCCCGCGACGCGGCGACGAAACCACCCGCGCTCCACCTCCGCCATATGACGGACGAGTCCCAGCAGCGACAGGCTCGACGGCTCAGCCGTCCGTTGCCGAAGCTGTCCGGCAGTCAGGCCACTGCACTTGCTCAACAGTGTCTGGCGGTGAAAATCCAGCCACCCCTCCAGCATCTGCCGTTCACCGGCGACGGGAGGCGGGTCGCGACGGACGATCTGCGGCGCTCTCCACGGCATGCGCCCAGCATGCAGGCTCGCGACTTGATTACCAACTCGATTGGAATCGCGCTGATCGGCAGGACCGGCATGTCTACCGCTCCCGTCGCAGCTCGTCCGGCCACTCTCCGTTCCGGCACCGCACTCAGACCGCCGAGAAGTCGACCTCCGCGGTGGGTGCCACGCTGCCCTTGCGGCCGGGCGCCGCCGCCCAGCTCCAGTACGCGTTGGTGTACGCGATCGACTGCTCCGGGGTGACCGGGAAGCCCCACTCGCGCATGTCCTCGGTGGTGTGCGCGTCGGAGACGAGCGTCGCGTCGTAGCCGCGCACCAGCGCACCGTGCAGGGTCGAGCGGATGCACGCCTCCGTCTGCGCGCCGGTGACCACCAGCCGTCCGGCACCCCGCTCGGCGAGCAGCTCGTCCAGGTCCGTGGCCTCGAACGAGTCCCCGTACGTCTTGTGGACCAGGGGCTCGGTGTCCAGGCGCTCGAGCTCGGGGACGTACTCCCAGCCCTCGGAGCCCCTCGGCAGCTCGTCGTCGGAGTGCTGCACCCAGAGCACCGGGACGTCCTCGGCCCGGGCCTTGTCCACGAGGGCCTGGATGTTGGCGATCACGCGGTCGCGCTCGTAGGCGTTCCCGACGACGCCGTTCTGCACGTCGATGACGAGCAGGGCGGTGCGAGGCCGGTTCTCCAGGGATGTCATGGCTACCTCCGTCGGCTCCAGGCTCTGCCTGTCTGGGGACCAAGGATCCCTAGTAGGTCTCAGCAGCCGGGAATCGGTCGCTGTGTGTGTTTGATGTGCCTCACCGGTTGCGCGGGCGAATAGTGGAATCTGGCGGTGAGCAGCGAGCGGCGAGTAGCTGTCATGCTTGCCTGAATGCCTGAACCTCTCACTGATCTGCTCGCGGACGCTGAGCTCGCCGCCTTCGTCCAGGCCGCAAGGAGCAGGCCGTCGCCGTCGGCCCGCCAGCAGGGGGTAGCGGCCTTGCGGGACGCTCAGCGGCGAAGGGTCCTGTCCCGGCCGGCCGGCCCCGAACTCGCCGCGGTCAAAGACCTGACCGCGGGTCCGGGCGGGGTCGCCGTCCGGCTTTACCGGCCTGTGACTGCGTCTCGTCCACTCTTCGTCTTTCTTCACGGCGGAATGTGGACGATCGGCGATCTGGAATCACACGACCGGGCGTGCCGCCGTCTGGCGCGGGGTGCAGACACCGCGGTGCTGGCCGTGGACTTCCGGCGGGCACCGGAACACCAGTGGCCGGCAGCCGTCGACGACGCCATGGACGTCATCAGCTGGGCCGCCAAACATCAGGCCGGACTGTCGGGAACCACCGGCCCGCTCGTCATCGGGGGCGACAGCTCCGGCGGAAACCTCGCCACACTTGCCTGCCTGCGGCTGCGCGATGAGGGTGGCCCACTGCCGGCGGCCCAGGTGCTCGCGTTCCCCAACACCGACCTGACCCTGTCCCAGCCCAGCGTGGCAAAGAAGGCGACCGGATGGGGACTGTCCGCAGACGACATCGCCTGGGGTGCCGAACTGTGGTGCCCGACCCCGGCGCTGCGTGCCGATCCAAGGGTCAGCCCCCTGCACGTAACAGATCTGAGCGGTCTGCCACCCGCCCTCATCGTGACCGCCGAACACGACCCCCTGCGGGACGAAGGCGATGCCTACGCCACCCGCCTCACGGCCGCGGGTGTCCGGGTCCAGCATCGCTGCGAGCCCAAGATGATTCATGGGTTCCTCACCCTCGACACCATCTCCCCGGCGGCCGCAGAGGCGGGAGAGCGGCTTTTCGCCGACATCACCCAGCTGCTCGCCACCCCGATCCGATGAGATGCCTCAACCTCGATGGCAAGCAGCCCCGGTCAACAGTGCCACCCGATCTGAGGCACCCTGACCAGGGCATCATCGATGCATCGGACCCAAGGGCAACCGGCAGCAGGTGCCGTTTCCGCCTTCCGCTGGAGGGCGTGCCGGGGGTGGAGCGCCCGCAGGGGGAGCCTGTGGCCGGACGGTCGTGACGCGCGGCGGCGGACGGTCATCCTCGCGGCTCGGGGGAAGGGGCGCCGCACGGGGGACAGCCGAAGCCATGAGAACACCCGCGCGTCAAGAGGAAGGCGAACCGCAGGCACATGATCGGTGATCATCACGGCCGGACGGCTGGCAGGGCAACTCTGCTGGTCAGAATCGTGGACGGGATTCTCGGCACGTACAGTCCCTGGGAGAGTCCAGGGCCACCCGCTCCAGGGCATAGATGCCGCCGATGCGCACGTCTAGCTTGTCGGAGCCGAGCTGCTCGATCGCTTTGGTGTAGCGGTCGGTTACCTGCCCTTCCTCGGTGAGTTCGAACGTGCGCCGCGACAGCGTGAAGTTGCGTTCGGTGAACCACAGCGCGCCCGCCGCGAACAATCCGGCGCCAAGAGTTAGCAGCCGCCCTCGCGCCGCGTCCCGTGCTGTCTGGAGA
>DAIRVB010000015.1:3940-15878 GCA_036803065.1 Streptosporangiaceae bacterium | reverse complement strand
CCGGCGGTGACGGCAGGCGGGGGGGTGGCCCCCATCCTCGAGATAACCAGCCTCGGGATAACCAGCGTTCCAGGGACGATCCTGGCGTCAGGCGCGCTGGCGCGGGCCGCAGACGGGAGGCGGCTGGAAGCGGCCGGCCCGGTGGTGCTGGCCGGCCCGGTGGTGCTGGCCGGCCCGGTGGTGCTGGCCGGCCCGGTGGTACAGGCCGGCTCAGCGGTGCCGGCCGGCCCGGTGCTCGCCAGGTCGGGCCGGTCCAGCCGCGCCCCGCGCTGCGCCGAGGCAGCCCCGGGCGTCGGCTGCAGGTCACCTTGCTGTGCATCGGCTTCGTGCTGTCGGTGGTGGCGGGAAGGCTCGTTCAATTGCAGGGAGTGGACGGGTCCAAGTACCAGGCCCTCGCCGTGCATCAGCGACTGCACTACATACCCGAGCCAGCGGTGCGCGGCAGCATCACCACCGCGGACGGCACCACCCTGGCGCTGACCGTGCCGACCGATCTCGTCTACGCTGACCCGCCCGTCATCATCCAGGCGAGGACGTCACTGGGCACTGTGGCGGCCGCCCTGGCGGGCCCGCTTGGCATGACCCAGTCCGCGATCCTGGCCTTGCTCCAGAACCCGACGTCCAAGGATTACGTGGTGCTGAAGCGGACGGTCTCATCGACCGTCGGGGCCAGCATCGCAGCGCTCAACGAGCCTGGCATCGTCATGACGCCCTCGTACACCCGCGCCTACCCCAACGGGGATCTCGCCGCCAACGTCGTCGGCTTCACCAATGTCGGCAGTTCCGGAGACCTGCGCGGCCAGGCCGGCGTCGAGCAGTCCTACAACTCGATGCTGGCGGGCAAGGACGGCCGTAGTGAGTTCGAGGTCGGAACCACCGGCCAGGCGATCCCCTTGGGGGAGGACAAGACACAGCCGATGACGCCGGGCGGCAACGTGCGGCTCACCATCCAGGCTGACATTCAGTACGAGGCGGAGCAGGCCTGCGCGGCGCAGGTCCGCAAGGTCCAGGCCGACAACTGCACCGCGGTGGTCATGCAGCCCAGCACCGGGCGGATCCTCGCGCTCGCCCAGGCGCCGTCGTTCAATCCCGCCCATCCCTCCAGCGTGGCCGCGACCACAGACACACCGGTGACCGACGTGTTCGACCCGGGCAGCACCGCGAAGGTAATCACGGTCGCGGCGGCGCTGGAGCACGGCGGGCAGACGACGATGAGCCCTTACACGGTCCCCGACCAGATCGTCGTGGATGGATTCCCGTTCCACGACGGGGACTATCACCCGACTGAGCGGCTCACCGTGGCGGGGATCCTCGCGCACTCCAGCAACGTGGGCATGGTGCAAGTGGTTCAGCATGTGCCCCCGCAGGTGCAGTACCAGTACTTCAAGGCGTTCGGCATCGGCGAGCCCGCCGGCCTCAACCTGCCCGCCGCGAGCAACGGCATCCTCTATGCACCCTCGAAATGGTGGGGGGACGAGCGCTACACGATGGCCTTCGGGCAGGGAGTGGCCGTCACCGCCGTCCAGATGGCCAGCGTGTATGCGACCATCGCCAACGGAGGGGTGCGTGTGGAGCCGTCCATCGTGGCGGGGACCACCGATGCCAGCGGGCAGTTCGTGCCGGCCCAGAAGCCCGCCAGCCACCGCGTTCTCCAGACCACGACCGCCAGCGAGCTGATGGCCATCCTCCAGCAGGTGCCGTATCTCGATGCCACGCTGGCCTACCAGCCCTGGGGGGAGATCCCGGGGTATTCGATCGCGTCCAAGACCGGGACCGCCCAGATCGCGGATTCCCACGGCTGCCTGTGCATGTACGGGTCGAGCTACATTGGCATCGGCCCGGCCAGCGCGCCCAAACTGGTGGTGGCGGTCAACGTGCAGAACCCCCGCAAAGGCGGCTACTTCGGCAATGAGGTGGCCGGACCGGTGTTCAACAAGATAATGAAGTTCGCGCTGGAGACCCTCAAGATCGCGCCAGATGGTGCAAAGCGTCCGGACGTGCGGCTCACGGCGCCGTGATCAGCGGTACCCTCGGCCCGTGTCTGCGGCTCTGCGTCCACGTAACGTCCCGCCGCGCCCGCTCTCCGGACTTGCCGTGCTTCTGGGCGTGACGATGACCGGGCGGGCCGGCCCCGAGCCCTTCCACGGGCCCATCGGATCCGGTGGGATCACTGGCGTCGCACACGATTCACGCCGGGTCGGGCCAGGCGATCTGTATGCCGCGCTGCCCGGCAGCCAATACCACGGAGCACGGTTCTGCCAGCAGGCTGTCGAGGCCGGGGCGGTGGCCGTGCTCACCGATCCGGACGGCAAGAGCCTGGCCCGGCACTCCGGTGTGCCGGTCTTCGTGGTGGCCGACCCCCGGTCCCGGCTGGGCGAGGTCGCCTCCTGGGTATATGGGAACCCGTCAGGCCGGCTGATGATGATCGGGGTGACCGGCACCAGCGGCAAGACGACCACCAGCTACCTGCTGGAGTCCGCGCTGCGGATGGCCGGCCATCTCACCGGGCTGGCCGGCGGCGTGGAGACGCGGGTGGCGGGAGACAGTTGGCCGAGTCAGCTCACCACGCCGGAAGCCACGGACCTGCAGTCGCTGCTGGCTGTCATGGCGGAGCGGGGCGTGACCGCGGCAGCGATGGAGGTCTCCAGCCACGCGCTCGCCCTCGGCCGGGTGGCGGGCACCTCCTACGATGTGGCGATCTTCACCAATCTGTCCCCCGAGCACCTGGACTTCCACAGTGACCTCGACGACTATTTCGCGGCGAAGGCGTTGCTGTTCACACCCGCCTACACGCAGATCGGGGTGGTGAACATTGACGACGCCTACGGCCGTCAGCTCACGGCGCGGCCGCAGATCCCGATCACTACGTTCTCCGCGAACGGTGACCCGGCCGCCGACTGGCGGGCGGTCGATGTCCGGGCCGGCGCGGACGGGAGCGCGTTCCGGGTGATCGGCCCCGGCGGGGTGGAGGCGGACGCGTCTGTGGCGCTGCCCGGTCCGTTCAACGTCGCGAACGCGCTCGGCGCGGTCGTCGCTCTGGTGGAGGCTGGGATCGGCCTGGCCACCGCGGTGGCCGGGATAGCCGCGTGCCCCGGCGTGCCGGGCCGGCTGGAGCGGGTCGAGGCCGGCCAGGATTTCACCCTCCTCGTGGACTACTCACACAAGCCGGGCGCGGTGGAGGCCGTGCTCCGGGCGCTGCGCCAGGTCACCCAGGGGCGGCTGGTCATTGTGCTCGGCTGCGGCGGTGACCGGGACACGGCGAAGCGCCCGCTGATGGGCGCGGCGGCCGCGGCCCTCGCCGACCTGGCCATTCTGACCAGTGACAATCCACGGTCCGAGGATCCGCTGGCGATCCTGGCGGCCATGCTGGACGGGGTTCTCACCGTGCCGGCGGCGGAGCGTGCGCACGTCATCATCGAGCCGGACCGCGCCGCCGCGATCAAGCTGGCCGTGGTGGCCGCGGGTAAGGGAGACATCGTGGTGGTGGCGGGGAAGGGCCACGAGCGCGGCCAGTACGCCGACGGCCTGGTGATCCCGTTCGACGACCGGGAGGTGGCGGCCGAGGCGGTGGCCGAGGTGCTGGCGGCCGGCCGCGCAGGGCCGGATGCGGCACGGACCACGGAGGGCCCAACCACGGGGGACCCAACAACAGGGGGCCCAACAACGGGGGAGACCGCGTGATCCCGCTCTCGCTGGCTGCCATCGCTGAGATCACCGGCGCCGCGCTGGACCAGGTGCCTGACCCTGCCCTCCTGGTGTCCGGGCCGGTGGTGATCGACTCGCGGGGGTCGGCGCCGGGCGCCCTGTTCGCGGCACTGCCGGGGGCGCGCGCTGACGGGCACGACTTCGCGGCCGCCGCGGTGGCGGCCGGGGCCGCGGCCGTGCTGGCCACCCGCCCGGTGGGCGTCCCGGCCCTCCTCGTCCCCGACGTTCCCGCCGCGCTCGCCCGGCTCGCCCGGCACGTCGTCGACTCGCTGCCCGGCCTGACCATCGTGGGGATCACCGGTTCCTCGGGGAAGACCACCACCAAGGACCTGGCGGCGCAGCTGATCGAGACGCTCGGGCCGACGGTCTCGCCGCAGAACTCCTATAACAACGAGATCGGCCACCCGCTCACCGTGCTGCGGGTCACCGAGCACACCCGCTACCTCATCTCCGAGCTCTCCGCGCGCGGGCCCGGTCACATCACGATGCTGTGCGGGATTGCGCCGCCGCGGCTGGGCGCCGTGCTGGGCGTGGGACACGCGCACGCCGGCGAGTTCGGCAGCATCGAGGAGGTCGCGCGGGCCAAGGGTGAGCTTCCCGCTGCCCTGCCCGCCGCGGGGGTGGCCGTGCTCAATGCGGATGACCCGCGAGTGCTGGCCATGGCGGCACGCACGGCCGCCCGGGTGGTGACATTCGGCCGGTCACCCGGCGCGGATGTACGCGCAGCGGACATCTCGCTCGACGAGCAGGGCCGGCCCGGCTTTACCCTGGTTACCGATGCAGGCTCTGCCGCCGTTCAGCTCCGGCTGCACGGCGAGCACAACGTAACCAACGCGCTGGCCGCCGCCGCGCTGGCCGGTCAGCTCGGCATAGCGGTTGGCACGATCGCCGACGGGCTGTCAGCAGCGGCGGCCCGGAGCCGGTGGCGGATGGAGGTCACCGAGCGGCCGGATGGGGTGACCATCATCAACGACGCCTGGAACACCAACCCGGAAGCCCTCAGGGCAGCGCTGGCCGCGCTGGAGGTCATGGCACGCGGGCGGCGGGCCTTCGCGGTCCTCGGCCACATGCGCGAACTGGGCGCGGAAGCAGACGAACTCAACCAGCAGGCGGGCGCCTTTGCCGCCCGGACCGGCCTGGCCGGGCTCATCGTGGTCGGCGACGACGCAGCCCCGATGCTGGCCGGTGCGAAGGCCGAGCCCTCATGGCAGGGCGAGCTACTGCACGTGGCTGACGGGTCGGCGGCCGCGGCGGCACTGAGCGAGCGGCTGCGCCCCGGCGATGTCGTGCTGGTCAAGGCATCCCGGGTGGCCGGCCTGCAGCGAGTGGCGCTCGCGCTGGCCGGGGAGGCGGCGCTGTGAAGACCATCCTGATTTCGGCCGGCGTCTCGCTGATGCTGGCGCTCTTCGGCACACCACTGGCGATCAGGATCTTCACCCGGCGCGGGTACGGCCAGCTGATCAGGGAAGAGGGCCCGGCGGGGCACGCCACCAAGCGCGGCACCCCCACCATGGGCGGGACGGTCATCGTCATCGCGGCGGTGGCCGGGTACTTCGCTGGCAATATCTTCACCGGCCAGGCGCCGTCGGTGTCCGGGCTGCTGGTGATGATGCTCATGGCCGGCCTGGGCCTGGTCGGCTTCATCGATGACTTCATCAAGATCTACAAGCAGCGCAGCCTCGGCCTGCGCAGCAGTGCCAAGCTGGCTGGCCAGGGGATCGTCGGGGCCCTGTTCGCGGTGCTCGTCCTGCAGCAGCGGTTCGCCGACGGCTACGACCTCACTCCCGCGGACGCGAACCTTTCGTTCCTGAGAGACTTCGGGCCGTCCATCGGGACCATCGCGTTCGTGCTCTGGATCGTGTTCCTGATCGCCGGGACGTCCAACGCGGTGAACCTCACCGACGGCCTGGACGGGCTGGCCACCGGCTGCGCCTGCCTGGTACTGGCCGCGTACGTGCTGATCGGCAACTGGCAGCTGCGCAACGACTGCACCAACTTCCTGGCCCCGCGATGTTATGACGTACGAGACCCGCTGGACCTCGCGGTGGTCGCCGCCGCGGTGCTCGGCGCCGGCTTCGGCTTCCTGTGGTGGAACGCGCCGCCCGCCCGCATCTTCATGGGGGATACCGGATCGCTCGCCCTCGGCGGGGTGCTGGCCGGCCTGGCCGTGTGTACCAAGACGCAACTGCTGCTCGCCATCCTCGGCGGCATCTTCGTGGTCATCGCCCTGTCCGTGATCATCCAGGTGGGTTCGTTCAAGCTGACCGGGCGGCGGGTGTTCCGGATGGCGCCCCTGCAGCACCACTTCGAGCTGAAGGGCTGGGCCGAGACCACGATCGTGATCCGGTTCTGGCTGATTTCCGCCATGTTCGTGGCTCTGGGCCTCGGCATCTTCTACGTCGAATGGATGCCCAAGTGAGCGAGCTCGGCAGCGAGTTCGCCGGGCAGCGGGTCTGCGTGGCCGGACTCGGCGTGTCCGGGCCGCCCGCCGCTGCTGCGCTCGCCAGGCTCGGCGCCCGGGTGACCGTCGTTGACGGCCGTGACGATGAGGAGCGACGGCGGCTCACCGCGGACCTTGAGCGCCTCGGTGCCACGGTGCAGCTGGGCGAGCGATCCGCGCAGGGCGCCGCGCTGCTCGCCGAGATCGCCCCCCGCGGGCTGGACCTGGTCGTCACGTCCCCTGGCTGGCGGCCGGATGCACCGCTGCTGGCCGCGGCGGCAGCGGCAGGCATTCCGGTGATGGGGGATGTGGAGTTCGCCTGGCGGCTGCGCCCGGTGCTGCCCGGTGGGGGCAGACAGGAATGGCTCGCGGTCACCGGGACCAACGGCAAGACCACGACGGTGCGGATGCTCGCCTGCATGCTCACCGCGGCCGGCTACCGGGCCATCGCCGTGGGCAACGTGGGCACGTCGGTGGTGGACGCGGTCACCGCCGCCAGCCCGTGCCCAGTGCTTGCTGTGGAGCTGTCGAGCTTCCAGCTGCACTGGAGCAGCACCCTGGTGCCGTTCGCTGCGGTCGTGCTGAACGTGGCCGGGCATCACCTCGACTGGCACGGGGACATCGAGTCCTACGCGGCGGACAAGGGGCGCATCTACGCACCCGGCACGGTAGCGGTCTGCAACGCGGACGATGCCCGGACCCGCCAGCTCGCCGCGGCGGCCACCGGCCCGGCGCGCGTCGTCGCCTTCCGGCGGGATGCCCCGGGGCCCGGCGAACTCGGTGTGGCCGGCGGGTTCCTGGTGGACCGGGCATTCGGTGACGGAGCATCCGGTGACGGGGCATCCGGTGACGGGGTCGGCGACGGCGTCCGCCTCGCGGCGGTGAGCGACGTGCGGCCCGCCGCACCGCACAACGTGGCGGACGCGCTCGCGGCGGCCGCCCTGGCCCGGGCCTACGGGGCGGCGCCCGGCGCGGTCCGGGCCGGGCTGCGCGCCTTCCAGCCTGATCCGCACCGGATCAGCCTGGTCGCCCAGGTGCGCGGGGTCGACTATGTGGACGACTCCAAGGCGACCAACCCGCATGCCGCGGCCGCGTCGCTCGCCGCGTACCCGTCAGTGGTCTGGATCGCGGGGGGGCTCTTCAAAGGGGCGGACAGCGATGTCGAGGCGCTGGTGGACGCCGCCGCGCCGCGGCTTCGCGGCGTGGTGCTGCTCGGCGTGGACCGGGCCAAGATCCGGGATGCTCTCGCGCGACACGCGCCGGATGTCCCGGTCGTCGAGGCTGCGGGCACCGACACTGGGGTTATGGATCGCGTTGTGGCCGAGGCGGCCCGGCTGGCGGTGCCGGGGGACACGGTGCTGCTCGCCCCCGCCGCCCAGTCGTTCGACATCTTCCGCGACTACCCGGCGCGCGGTGATGCCTTCGCCGCCGCGGTCAGGAGCATGGCAGGGGCAGCATGAGCGAGCCGGAGGGGCGCCTCACAGCGCCCCGCAGGCGAGCGGGGCCAGCACAGTGCGAGCCGGAGGGGCGCGGCGCCGCCTGGACTGAGGAGCGAGGAGCGAGGAACGAGCGACGAGCGACGAGGGAAGGCGGTGGCTTCAGGCGCCCCGGAGGCGAGCGGGGAGACACGGAGTGAGCGATCTGAGCGCCGGCGGCGCCCTGCCCCACCGGGACGGCGCCGGGCCCCGCCAGGCCCGCCGCGGCAGGCCGCTGGATGCGGTCGGCGGCGCACGGGCCCGGCTCGCCGTCGCGGCCGGGCTGCTCGAACGGCCGCTGACCTCCTACTACCTGGTCATCGGCATTACCACGCTGCTGCTCGCGCTTGGCCTGGTCATGGTGCTGTCCACGTCGTCGATCACCGGGCTGATCCAGGGCGGCTCGCCATGGTCGGGATTCCAGAAGCAGCTGCTCGGCGTGGCGCTTGGCCTGCCGGTGATGTGGTTCGCGGCCCGGTCCTCGCCCACCCTGTTCCGGGCGGCCGCCTATCCGCTGATTGGGCTGTCCATCATGGGTCTGGTGCTCACCCTCGTCCCGGGGGTCAGCGTCTCTACGGGCGGAGCATCGCGCTGGATCCAGATCGGTCCGCTCACGCTTCAGCCATCCGAGCTGGCCAAGCTCGCGTTCCTGATCTGGGGCGCGGACCTGCTGACCCGCAAGGAGAAGCTCGGCCAGCTCGCTGACTGGCGGCAGTTGCTCATCCCGCTGCTGCCAGGCGCGGGATTCCTGTGCCTGCTGGTGATGCTCGGCGATGACCTGGGCACCACGTTCATGATGCTGGTCATCCTGCTCGCGCTGCTGTGGGTGATCGGCACGCCGGCCCGGCTGATGCTCGCGATGATCGCGATGATCGGCATCGTGCTGCTGATCCTGATCGTCGTCGCCCCGTACCGGCTGGACCGGCTGCTCGGCTTCCTGTGCCCGGCGGGCAACCCGGTCGGCAAGTACCAGCAGTGCATCCAGGGCAAGTACGCGGTGGGCTCGGGCGGCTGGTTCGGCGTGGGACTCGGCGCCAGCCGGGAGAAATGGGGCTGGGTGCCCAACTCCACCACCGACTTCATCTTCGCCATCCTCGGCGAGGAACTGGGCCTGGTCGGCACGCTCTGCGTGTCTTTCCTGTACGGCGGCCTGGCCTACGCCGGGCTGCGGATCGCCCGGCGGGTGGACGATACGTTCATGCGGCTCGCCGCCGCCGCCGCGACCGCCTGGATCGTGATCCAGGCCATCGTGAATATCGGCGCGGTGCTCGGCCTGCTCCCGATCACCGGCGTCCCGCTCCCGCTCGTCTCCTACGGGACATCGTCCCTGCTGGTGACCATGCTCGCGCTGGGCATGCTGATGTCGTTCGCCAAGCGCGAGCCCGGCGCCGCCCAGGCCCTTGCCGCTGCGGGCCCCAGCGTGCCGCTGCGCGTCCTAAGCTGGCTTGGCCTGGCAGCCCGGCGCGGATAGGCCGCGCCTTGGCCGGGCCAGGGACCGTCACGGGCCAGCGCGCAGGCGCTGGTCCCACGAGGCCGGTTCCCGCAAGGAGGTGGGCCCGCCGATGAGCGTCGTACTCGCGGGCGGGGGCACTGCCGGCCACATCGAGCCCGCCCTGGCCCTCGCCGACGCGTTGCGGCGCGTCGACCCCCGGATCGACATCACCTGCCTGGGAACCGAGCGTGGCCTGGAAACCAGGCTGGTGCCGCTGCGCGGGTATGAGCTGGCGCTGATCCCGGCCGTCCCGCTGCCCCGCAGCATGACGACGCAGTTGCTGCATGTGCCGGGGCGGCTCGCCACGGCGGTGTCGGCCGCCGCCGAGGTGCTTGACCGTACGCGTTGCCGGGTGCTCGTCGGATTCGGCGGGTATGTCGCCACGCCTGCCTACCTGGCCGCGCGGCGGCAGCACGTGCCGATCGTGATACACGAGGCGAACGCGCGGCCGGGCCTGGCCAACCGGCTCGGCGCGCGGTTCACCCGTCATGTGTTCACCGGCAGCCCGCGCACCCACCTGCCCAACGCCACCTGCATCGGCATACCGCTGCGGCACGAGATAGCGTCCCTGGACCGGCTGGCCGTCGCCGACAAGGCACGCGCCCATTTCGGGCTCCGGCCCGACCTGCCGGTTCTCCTGGTGACCGGGGGATCCCAGGGTGCCCGATCGCTGAACTACGCGGTGCTGGACGCGGCGGAATGGATCCGGGCGGCCGGCGTGCAGGTGCTGCACATCCTGGGCCCGCGCAGCGACCTGGATGTCCGGATGCCGGCCGCGGGGGCGCCCTACATCACCCTTCCCTACGTGGACAGGATGGATCTCGCCTATGGCGCCGCCGACTTCGCGATCTGCAGGAGCGGGGCGATGACCTGCGCGGAACTCACCGCCGTGGGGCTGCCCGCCGCGTACGTGCCGCTCCCGCACGGCAACGGCGAGCAGCGGCTGAACGCCGTGCCGATCGAGGAGGCCGGGGGCGGCCTGATCGTGTCTGATGCCGAGCTGAGCCCGGAGTGGATCCGCGACATGCTGCTGCCCATCCTGCTGGACGCGGAACTGGTGGCCGCCATGGCCACGGCCGCGTCCTCGATCGGCTCCAGGGACGCGGACTCCTGGCTGGCCCGTGAGGTGATCGCGGTCATGCGGGGCGATAAGTGACAAGGACTCAGGTATCCGGCAGGAGGGCGCCATGGGCCTGGTGACTCCAGTGGATCCGGTCGGCCTCAGCGAGCTGGGACGGGTGCACTTCACCGGAATCGGCGGCGCGGGCATGTCCGGGATCGCCCGGATCATGCTGGCCCGGGGGGTCGCTGTGTCCGGCAGCGACTCGGCACGCTCGGACATGCTCACCGGCCTCGCGGCGCTCGGCGCGCAGGTGCATGTCGGGCACGCGGCGGCGAATCTCGGCGACGCGGACACCATCGTCGTGTCCACCGCGATCAGGGAAAGCAACCCCGAGCTGGCCGAGGCGCGCCGCCGCGGATTGCGGGTGCTGCACCGGGCGGCCGCGCTCGCCTCCATCATGCTTGGCAAGCGCGGGATCGCGGTGGCCGGCACGCACGGCAAGACCACCAGCACCTCCATGCTCACCACCGTGCTGCGGGAATGCGGCGCCGACCCGTCGTATGTCATCGGCGGCATCCTCGCCGGGACCGGGCTCGGCGCGGACGAGGGCAGCGGGGACATCTTCGTGGCGGAAGCGGACGAGAGCGACGGCTCCTTCCTCATGCTCTCGCCGGAGGCAGCGATCGTCACCTGCGTCGAAGCAGACCACCTCGACAACTACCCGGGCCTGGCCGAGATCGAGGCGGCCTTCGCCGCCTTCACCCGCCGGATCCGCCCAGGGGGGCTGCTCGTGGCGTGCGCCGACGACCCCGGCGCGGCCGCGCTGGCCGCCGCAGTACGGGCCGCCGCGCCGCAGGCCGTGGCCTCGGGGGCGCTCCCGATCCGGGTGCGCAGCTACGGCGAGTCCGCCGACGCGGACTACCGGGTCAGCGGGGTCACGACCCGTGGCATGGCGGTCAGCCTGGATGTGTCGGGATCTGCTGATGGTCCGTTGGGGAATGATGGTCTTTTTAATAATGGCGGGGTCCGGGTGGACATCGGCGTTCCCGGGCGGCACAACGCGCTGAACGCGGCTGCGGTTTTCGCTGTCGCGGCCGAACTCGGCTTTCCCGCCGGGCAGATCGCCAATGGGCTCGCCGCCTACCGTGGCGCATTGCGGCGGCTGGAACTCAAGGGCGAGGCCGCCGGCGTGCGGGTCCTGGACAGCTACGCGCATCACCCCACCGAGGTGACGGCTGACCTGCGGGCGGCGCGGGACATCGCCGAGGGAGGGCGGGTCATCGTCGTATTCCAGCCGCACCTGTTCAGCAGGACCCGGATCTTCGCGACCGCGCTCGGCGAGGCGCTGGGCCTCGCCGACGAGGTGCTCGTGCTCGATGTGTACGCGGCCCGGGAAGATCCCGAGCCCGGTGTCAGCGGGGAGCTCGTGGCCTCCCGGGTACCCGGCGGACGGGCTCGCTACCTGCCGGACCCGACGGGCGTGGCGGGCGCGGTGGCGGCCACCGGCAAACCGGGAGATCTCGTGCTCACCATGGGGGCCGGCGACGTCACCGCGCTTGGCCCGCTGATCGTGGCGGCGCTTCGCGCGCGGGCCGGGGCGGACGGGTGAGAGGCCAGGTGGGCAGCAAGCTGAGCAGCCAGGCAGCCGGTCAGGCAGCCGGTCAGGTGGGCGGTCAGGTGGGCGGCCAGCCCGGCGGGCAGCGTCATGCCCCCTGGCGGTCGGCCTTCTTCGCGCTCGCCATCATCGCGATCGTCGCCGGGGT
>DAIRVB010000015.1:0-3840 GCA_036803065.1 Streptosporangiaceae bacterium | reverse complement strand
CCCCCTGGCGGTCGGCCTTCTTCGCGCTCGCCATCATCGCGATCGTCGCCGGGGTCGGCTGGGCCCTGCTGGGTTCGCGGTTCCTGGTCGTGCGCTCCATCCACGTCAGCGGTACGCACCTGGTGCCGCGGGCCGAAGTGCTCGCCGCGGCGGCCATCCCGCACGGGCTCCCGCTGATCAGGGTCAACACTGCCGCGGTGGCGCGCCGCGTCACGCAGATCAGGCAGATCGAGTCCGCTCACGTCGCCCGGGCATGGCCGGACGGTGTCACCATCTCGGTGCGCGAGCGGACGCCCGTGCTGGCGGTAGCCAGCGGCAACGGGTACCAGTTGATCGACAAATTCGGCGTGCCGGTGGAGCAGGCCGCCCGGACCCCCGGAGGGATGCCGCGCCTCATGATGGCCGCCGGATCACCGGCCGCGGGCGCTGGGTCGGTGGCCTCGCTGCGGGGCAGCCCCGCGGTGTACGCGGCCGCCGGCGTGCTCAGGGAACTGCCCGCGGGCCTCGTCCGGCAGGTTACCGAGGTGGCCGCGCCTGACCCGTCCGATGTGACACTCACGCTGGCCGACGGGATCACGATCGTGTGGGGGAGCACAGACCGGGCCGCCGAGAAAGCAAAAGAACTCGGCGTGTTGATGCACACCCACGCCCGCAGCTATGACGTAAGTGCGCCGGAGACTGCGATGACCGGCGGGTAATCGACGGCCCCGCGAGCTGCGCCGATCGCGACACGCCGGCCCAGTTAGCGCGTGGTTAGTTGACCTAGGTGCCGTGCAACCCTACTGTCCGTATCAATCGCCAGGATGACATAACTCTAAATCTCAAGTTGAGAGTGAGGGTTGATTCACTGGAATTCGCGGGAAATGCCCAGCCGACGCTATGGGGGAAGTATTTCGGCAGAGCGCTGAGACGGTGGTTTCCCGAGATTAGCACCCTCACCGGCCGTAAGAAACGGCGGCCAGGAAAAGATAACAGGAACACGACAGAGGCAAACGAGCGGAAAGGTCCCTCCTCGTGGCAGCACCGCAGAATTACTTGGCGGTCATCAAGGTAGTCGGTATCGGCGGGGGTGGCGTCAATGCCGTGAACCGGATGATCGAAGAAGGACTCAAAGGTGTTGAGTTCATCGCGATCAATACCGACGCGCAGGCGCTTCTCATGAGCGACGCGGACGTGAAGCTTGATGTCGGGCGGGAACTGACCCGCGGGCTCGGCGCGGGCGCCAACCCTGAAGTCGGCTCCCGCGCCGCTGAAGACCATCGTGAGGATATCGAGGAGGTCCTCAAGGGGGCCGACATGGTCTTCGTCACGGCGGGAGAAGGCGGCGGCACCGGCACCGGCGGCGCGCCAATCGTCGCCAACGTGGCCAGGTCGCTGGGCGCGCTGACTATTGGGGTAGTCACCAGGCCTTTCGGTTTCGAGGGAAAGCGCAGGGCGTCCCAGGCTGAACTGGGCATCGAGCGTTTGCGCGCCGAGGTGGATACCCTCATTGTCATCCCCAATGATCGCCTGTTGTCGATTTCTGATCGCAATGTGAGCGTGCTTGACGCGTTCAAGGCGGCCGATCAGGTTCTCCTTTCAGGTGTGCAGGGAATTACCGACCTGATCACGACACCGGGCCTGATCAACCTGGACTTCGCCGACGTGAAATCGGTGATGTCGGGAGCGGGGTCCGCCCTCATGGGAATCGGCTCCTCGCGTGGAGATGACCGCAGCGTCGCGGCGGCCGAGATGGCGATCTCAAGCCCGCTGCTCGAGGCCAGCATCGACGGCGCCCACGGCGTTCTGCTGTCCATACAGGGGGGCTCTGACCTCGGCCTCTTTGAGATCAACGAGGCCGCTCAGCTGGTCTCGAACTCGGCGGCGCCTGAGGCCAACATCATTTTCGGCGCGGTCATCGACGATGCCCTGGGCGATGAAGTCCGGGTCACAGTCATCGCCGCCGGGTTCGACGAGGGGGGCAACAACAGGCGGGTGCGGCCGGTGCGGGTGGCCACCGCCCAGTCGGCCACCGCCGGGGCAATGGCCACCGACGGGTACCGGTCGGCCGCGCTGGCCGATGTCGCCTCGGCCGAGGCGCCCGGCACGGCAGGCGCGGCGCTGGCCGCTACGCCGGCGTCGAGTGAGGCGTACTCCTTCTCGGTGCCGGAGCAGTCGGCTGGCTCATCCGCGGCCGACGCGTCCACCGAGCAGGACGCCGGGACCGACGCTGTTCCCTCGCCCCGGCCCGAGGCCGGAGCCGGGCCGGCCGCCACGCCACGGCCGCGCCCGGACGCGGCGGCCGCGGCACGGGTATTCGACGCGGCGACCACACGGCGCCGGTCCGTGGTGTTCGAAGAAGACGACGAGCTCGACGTTCCCGACTTCCTCAAGTGAGCGGCCGTAAGTGATGCGCGGCCGTAAGTGAGCGGCGCGGCGCAGCGGCGGGGTACTGCCACCCCGGCCGCTGCGTTTGAGTTCGCACCCGGGGTACGTGCCGCGTTCACCGCCCGCTCCGGGGGAGTCAGCTCGCCGCCGTACGACACGCTGAACTTGAGCGGCGCGGTGGGTGACGAGCCCGCAGCCGTGGCCCGCAACCGGCAGCGGGTGGCACATGCCTGCGCTGTCGAGGAGTCCGGGCTGACCTGGATGCGGCAGGTGCACGGTACGCGGGTCGGTTACGCGGGTCCCGGCTCGTCGGGGCAGGAAGTCGATGCGATCTTCACCGGCGTGCCCGGGCTCACCCTCGGCGTGCTGGCCGCCGACTGCGCGTGCGTCCTGCTCGCAGATCCGCGAGCCCGGATCGTCGGCGCCGCCCACTCTGGCCGCGAGGGAACGGCCGCCGGGGTGGTGACCGCCCTCGTGGCGGCGATGACGGGCGAGGGCGCCGACCCGGCCCGGATGCGCGCGCTGATCGGCCCGGCGATCTGCGGCGGCTGTTACGAAGTCTCCGCGCAGGTGCAGGAGAGGGTGGCGGCCGCCGTCCCGGAGACTGCCTGCCGCACCCGGCGTGGCCGCCCTGGGCTGGACATCAGGGCAGGGATCACGGCCCAGCTGGCCAGCGCGGGGATCACGCAGGTGGCCGATGACCGGCGGTGCACCGCTGAGACCCCGGATCTCTACTCCTTCCGCCGCGATGGGCGCACCGGGCGGTTCGCCGGCCTCATCTGGCTGGCGGCATGAAGATGAGCGACGGTCCATGGCCGGCGCCGGAGCGCCGGAGCGCCGAGCTGGCCCGCGGGCTTGACCGGGTGCAGGGCCGGATCGAGGCGGCCTGCCAGGCTGCGGGTCGCAGCGCCCGCGAGGTGACCCTCATCGCCATCACCAAGACGTTCCCCGCTTCCGATGTCCGCCTGCTCGCCGCCCTGGGGGTGCGCGACGTCGGGGAGAACAGGGACTCAGAGGCAGCGCCGAAGGCCGCCCAGTGCGCCGACCTGCGACCCACCCTCACCTGGCACTTCGTAGGCCAACTACAGACCAATAAATGCGCGAGCGTGGTGTCCTATGCCGCCGTCGTGCACTCGGTGGACAGGTTGCGGCTGGTCCGGGCGCTGGGCACGCAGGCGCGCCGGGCCGGCCGCGCCGTCTGTTGCCTGGTGCAGGTCAGCCTCGACGGGGACCCCGCGCGCGGGGGTGTGACGGCCGAGGAGGCTCCGCGGATCGCGGACGCCGTCGCGGCGGAGCAGGGCCTCGTGCTGGGCGGCGTGATGGCCGTCGCGCCGCTGGCGAAGCCGCCAAGCGCCGCATTCGGGAGGCTCGCCGAGATCGCCGCCATTATCCGCGCGGAACACCCAGAAGCGGTCATGATCTCCGCGGGCATGAGCGGTGACATGGAAGAGGCCATTGCGGCCGGCGCAACAC
>DAIRVB010000014.1:0-16137 GCA_036803065.1 Streptosporangiaceae bacterium | reverse complement strand
ATAGCGCAACCCTACGACGAGCGGCGGACAAGATCAGGGAAAGCGTCGTCGTCGCCTGCTGACGCCCAATCGGCGTGCTGCCGCCCGGCCGTCGGCGTTTCCGCGGAAACGCCCGCGCCCGGGCACGTCCTCGGTGGCCCAGGGCTTCCCGGGGCGTCAGGGGTGCTTGAAGACGCTGTGATCGCCGACCCGGCGCCAGCGGCAGATCAGTTCACCATCGCGCCGTACGAACTCGAAGGTCGCCCGGCCGTCAGGGCTGGCGAACGACCAGGTCATTTCCCAGATGCCGGAGGTGCCCTGCATCCGCGACACGCGCAGCGCCGCAGGCCAAACATAGCCAGGAGTGCTCGCGAACTGATCACACGCCGGGGCGAAGCTGTCTCGGACTACTGAGCCGAATGCCTTCTTGAAGTCGCCCTTCAGGCGCCGGAAGTCGGTATCGAAGGCCGGCGTTGTTTCGAACTTCACCGCCCGCTGCGACGACGGGGAGCCGGCACCGCGGGCTCATCGCCGAGGGTGTCGAGATGGTCTAGGAAGTCGTCGACGTCGCGGAATGTCGCCACCTCGCCTGCGGCCACATGCGCGTCGACCTCTTTTTCACGCCGCTGGCGCTCCGCCGTCCAGAACCATGCTTGTGATGCGGGCACAGGCACAGCGGGCCGGATCTCCAGTACGCCGTCGGGCCGCTCGGTGATCTCGACCTGCGCTCCCGCTTCGTCGAGGTGATAGCGGCGCCGGAGGACCGCGGGCAGGACAACCGTGCCGCGACCCTGGACACTGACGAACCCGTGGAAACGCTCCATACAGTAAGTCTGCAGCTTTACTGCTTTGCAGTCAAACAGTATTACTGAACACGGCGATGTTAGCTGGACAGGAGGGGCAGCGGGGCGCGGGGGGTGCGGACGGCGGCGCAGACACCGTCGCTGGCAGCAGCGGCGGAAATCCGTTGTGGAGAAGGGGTTCCGTACGTGGTGGTGCGCTGGCGAAGCGGCCTGCCCAGCGGACCGACCATCCCGGCGATCTGGCTGATCGTCTTGTAGGAGCCGTTCTGCGAGCCGGCCATCCTGCTGATCGTCTCCTCCATCAGCGTCCCGCCCAGGTCGTTCACGCCGCCGCGGAGGACGTCGCGGCAGAGATCGTCACCGAGCTTGACCCAGGAACACTGGATCGAGCCGATCGCGCCGTGCAGCAGCAGCCTGGAGACCGCGTGCACGGCGCGGTTCTCCCGGCGGGTCGGCCCCGGGCGGGCCAGGCCGGCCAGGTAGATCGGCGAACTGGCGTGCACGAACGGGAGCAGGACGAACTCGGTGAAGCCCCCGGTGCGCTCCTGGATGCCGCGGATCACCCGCAGGTGCCCGACCCAGTGGGCGGGAGTGTCCACGTGCCCGTACATCATCGTCGCGGTGGTCGGGATGCCGAGTTCGTGCGCGGTGCTGATGACCTCAATCCACGCTGAGGTCGGGAGCTTGCCCTTGGTCAGCACCCAGCGGACGTCGTCGTCCAGGATCTCCGCCGCGGTGCCGGGTAGCGAGCCCACGCCCGCCTCCCGGGCGCGGGCCAGCCACTCGCGGACGCCCATCCCGGTGCGCGCGGAACCGTTCATGACCTCCATCGGGGAGAACGCGTGCACATGCATGTCCGGGCAACGGCGCTTGACCTCCGCGGCGATGTCGAAATACGCCGTGCCCGGCAGGTCCGGGTGGATGCCGCCCTGCATGCAGACCTCGGTCGCGCCCGCGTCCCAGGCCTCCTGGGCCCGGTCGCCGATCTGCTCCAGGGAGAGCGTGTAGGCGTCGGCATCGGTCCGGCGCTGCGCGAACGCGCAGAACCGGCAGCCCGTGTAGCAGACGTTCGTGAAGTTGATGTTCCGGTTGACGACGTAGGTGATGTCGTCGCCGGCGACGTCGCGGCGCACCGCGTCGGCCAGCGCGGCGAGCGCTTCCAGTTCCTCGCCGTCCGCGTCGAGCAGGGCGAGCGCCTCGCCGTCTGAGATCCCGGCGGGATCCTTCTCGGCCTGGCGCAGGGCGGCGGCCACCTCGGTCCGCAGCCGGGCCGGGCTGGCTGCCGCCTGGCCTGCGGAGGTGGCGGCGGGGGCAATCCGGGCCTGGACCTCCGCCCAGTCGCCGTAGACCTCCATGAAGTCGTCACGGCGGTCGGACGTGCGCCCCGTGGTGTCGATGGTGACGTGCAGGTCGGTGCGGCCAGCCGACTCGCCCCAGCCGCCGTCAGGCTCCTGCCAGGGCATGCCTGCCGGGATGACCTCGTCGCGGGCCAGCCCGGTCGCCGGGTCGGCGAGCGCGGCGACGTGCCCGGCGAGCCGCGGGTCCAGCCACGGCTCGCGCAGGTAGCCCGGATAGATCGTCAGGCGCTCGCGGAGCGTCATCCCGCCGTCCGCGGTCCGGCGGGCCAGTTCGTCGATCTGCGGCCAGGGCCGCTCAGGGTTCACGTGGTCGGGGGTGAGCGGTGAGACACCGCCCCAGTCGTCGATGCCTGCGGCCAGGATCAGCCCGAACTGGTCGCCGATGAGGTTCGGCGGAGCCTGGATACGCACAGCGGGGCCGAGCACGAGGCGGGCGACCGCGATCGTCGCGGCCAGGTCATCGAGTTCCGCGTCGGGCACGCCACGCATCTTGGTGTCCGGCTTGGCCCGGAAGTTCTGCACGATCACTTCCTGGATGCCGCCGTACTCCCGAGCCACCTGCCGGATGGCGAAGATCGACTCGGCGCGCTCGGCGAGCGTCTCACCGATGCCGATGAGGATCCCGGTAGTGAACGGCACCCCGCATCGGCCGGCGTCCTCCAGCACCCGCAGCCGGACTGCCGGGTCCTTGTCCGGGCTGCCGAAGTGCGGTGCGCCCCGCTCGGTGAACAGCCGGGCCGCCGTGGTCTCCAGCATCATGCCCATCGACGGCGCGACCGGCTTGAGCCGCTGGAAGTCCTGCCAGGTCAGAACGCCCGGGTTGAGGTGCGGCAGCAGCCCTGTCTCCTCAAGGACCATGATCGCCATGGCCCGCACGTAGGAGAGCGTGTCGTCGTACCCGTGCGCGTCGAGCCATTCGCGGGCCTGGTGCCAGCGGTCTTCAGGGCGGTCGCCGAGCGTGAACAGGGCCTCCTTGCAGCCCAGTTCGGCGCCGTCGCGCGCGATGGCCAGCACTTCATCCGGGGACATGTACGGGCTGTCCAGCCGGCCCGGGACGGTGGCGAACGTGCAGTAGCCGCAGCGGTCCCGGCACAGCCTGGTGAGCGGGATGAAGACCTTGCGCGAGTAGGTGATGATGCCCGGGCGGCCCGCCGCGGCCAGGCCCGCGTCACGGGTCCGGCCGGCGTACCCCAGAAGGGTGGTCAGGTTCTCGCCGCGCGCGTGCAGCAGTGTGGTGGCCTCGCCGTGATCGAGCGGTTTGCCGTCCCTGGCCCGCGCGAGAACGCGGCGCAGCGCGGTATCGGACGGGGTTAGCGTGCCTGATCCCGGGAATTGCGTGCCCGGCCTGGGGGCCGGCGCGGCGGGGCTGCGCGCGTCAGGGCTCATAGCCGCACCCTACGTTGCGGGGCTGCGGGCGCCGCACTTGGCGGGCCGCGGCCGCTCGATTCCATGATCTCACGGTTGATTGGTGGCCGGCGGCGACCGCTGATCCACCGCGATCATGGAAGCCGGCGGCCGCGTGGGACCTCAGGCCCTGCCGCGAGGGCGTGGCGACGACGAGACTGAGACTCACGCCAAAGCTGGAGCTCATGCCGAGGCTGAGCGTGAGACCAGGAGCCCGTCCGCTGGAGGATGCCTAATGACCGCCCACCGTGCGCCCACGCTGCTGCGAGTACTCGACCGTGAGGGGTACGGCGTGCGGGTGACACCCTACGGTTCGGTGGGGGCCGTCCTCGACAGCGAGAGCACCGAGGTGGTCTGGGTCGCAAAGCAGGACGAGGCGATCGACCCGGATTGGTTCTGCCAGCCGGATACGGATGTGCTGTGCGTCCTGCAGGGCCAGCTCCGGGTCGAGTTCGCCGACGAAGCGGAGCCGGACATGACCCTTTCCCCCGGCGATGTGCTCGTGCTGCCGCCGAACACCGCATGCCGTGCCTGCAGCTGGCCGCGCGGCCCGGCGCGGCGCACCGTGTTCCTGGCCGTCACCGCGCGAGAGGGAACCAGGCCGCCCGGTCACGGCGACGGCGCGCCTGGCCCCGGCAACGGTCAGAACGACCGGTAGTCGCGGACGCTCATCCTCGGGCCGCGGCGCGGCGGGCGCACGCCGCTGAGTTCCACCAGCCTGGCCGCCCGGTACCGGTGCCCGGCGTACGGTGCGAGCAGGTCGAGCATCCCCGCGTCGTCCACCTTGCGCCCGGCCAGCGCCCAGCCAACGGCGGCGGGCAAGTGGTAGTCGCCCACGGATACCGCATCCGCGTCGCCGCAAGCACGCTGGCGGACCTCGGCGGAGGTCCACTGCCCGATCCCGGGCAGCGCGCGAAGCCTGCGGTCCGCGGCCTCGGGCGCCATCGTCATGATCTCCTCAAGGCGCCCGGCAACCCGCGCCGCGTTTGCCACCGTCCGCGCCCGCACCGCTTCGACGCCGGCCCGGTGCCACTCCCACGATGGGATACGCAGCCAGGTCCGGGCGGGCGGGAAGACACGCATGCCGTCGGGCGCCGGGCCTGGCGCCGGGTCGCCAAATCGCAGCATCAGCAGGCGCCACGCCCGCCACGCCTCCGCACCAACCACTTTCTGTTCAAGGACGGCGGGAACCAGCGCCTCAAGCACCCGGCCCGACCGGCCTACCCGCATCCCCGGATGGCGCCCGGACATCTCGCGCAGCAGCGGATGCGAGGGGTCGAACCCAGCCGGGTCATCGCCGGACCCCAGCAGATCAGGCACCGCCGCGAGCAGCCAGGACGCACCTGGCCCCCAGGCGGCGGCGCTGACCAGGGTGCCCTCGGCCGGAGCATCCCCGGCGAGGGCGGAACCCGCGGCGGCCGGTCCGGCCGCGGCCGGCCTGCCCAGGATCCGCAGAGTGCCGGGACCGTCCGGGGTCAGCGACGTGCGCCACACGCTGCCATCGGCAGCGATGCGGAAGGCCGGGTCGCTGTATCCGCGCCGGTGCACGGACAGGATCAGCCGGACGTCAACGGCGAATAGCGGCCGCCACTCCCGGACGACCGGCCCGGCGGCCAGCGGCTCCGCCCTCACGTGCCGCCCTCAGGTGTCCGTGGAGAAGCGGATGGAGGTGGGGCCGAGTTCCACCCCCGGCCAGATCCGCACCCCGGCGCATAGCTCGTTACCGGCGGCGATCCGTGAGTTCTCCCCGATCACAACCCCGTCCAGGACCACGCCAGCATCGATCAGCGCGCCACGGCCGATGACGCTGTCATTGACCCGCGCGCCCGTCCCGACGCGCACCCCCTCGAAGAGCACGCTCCCCGTCACCCGCGCGCCCGCCGCGATCACCGAACCCTCGCCGACCACCGTCCCGCCTTCGACAGTCGCCCCGGCCTCCACCGTGGCACCAGCCAGCACCATCGCCTCCCCGGGCACGCCCGGCAGGTCAGGCAGCGCAGCGGAGCGGAGCCGGCCAAGGACAAGATCACATGAGCCCCGGACGAAAGCCTCCGGGGTACCCACGTCCAGCCAGTACGAGTTGTCGAGGTAACCCAGCACGACCGCGCCCGCGTCGATCAGCGCGGGGAAGGTCTCCCGCTCGACGGAGGCCACCCGGCCGATCGGAATCTCATCGATGACCTGCCGGCGGAACACGTAGCAGCCGGCATTGATCCGGTTGGTCACCGGGTCCGGTGTCTTCTCCAGGAACGCGGTTACCCGCCCGGAGGAGTCGGTAGGCACGCAGCCGAACCTGGCCGGATCGGGCACCTCGACCAAGTGCAGCGTCACCGCGGCGTCGGCCTTGCAATGCAGGTCAAGCTGGGCAGCCAGGTCATGGCCCGACAGGATGTCGCCGTTCAGCACGACGACCGGGCTCTCCGGCTCACTGTGCAGCCCGGTAGCGGCGTTGCGGATGGCCCCGGCGGTGCCGAGCGGCACCTCCTCGTGCACGTAGCTGATCTCCAGGCCGAACGCGGAACCGTCGCCCAGGCACTCTGCGAACATCTCGGCCCGGTAGGCGGTGGCGAGGACTACCCGGGTCACCCCCGACATGGCTGCCCTGGCCAGCTGGTGCGCCAGGAACGGCACACCCGCGGTGGGCAGCAGCGGCTTGGGCATCCCGATGGTCAGCGGACGGAGCCGGGTCCCCTGGCCGCCGACGAGCAGGATCGCCTCCAGCGGCTCTGGATCGGCGGAATTATTTGGACGGATCGACATGAGGAGGGAGGCTACTCCCCTCGCTGCGCCGCCGCACGCTGGTAGGACGCCATGTGCGCCTCAGCCGAGGCAGCCCAGGTGAATTCCTGCGACCTGTCGTATCCGGCCGCGCCCAGTGCCTGCCTGCGCGGCGGGTCCTCAAGCAGGCCACGCAACGCGGTGCGGATGCTGTCCGAATCTGGCTCGGTATAGGCCACCGCGTCGCCGCCGACCTCGGGCAAGGACGTCCGGTGCGTGGTCAGCACGGGCGCACCACAGGCCATTGCCTCGAGTACCGGCAGCCCGAATCCCTCACCGCGGCTGGGGAAGGCCACCACGAGCGCCCCGCCCAGGTACCCGGGAAGGTCGCTGAACCGCAGGTACCCGGGGCGGACCAGGCGCAGGTGCGCGGGGACCGCGGCGACCGCCTGATCGACTTCCTCGCTCCAGCCGCTGCCGCCGCCCAGCACGAGAGCGGGAGGATCCGGCAGGTCCGCCACGGCCGCGGCCCAGCCGGTGATCAGGTCGGGAACGTTCTTGCGCGGCTCCAGCGCACCGAGATAGGCCACGTACCGCTGGCCGTGCAGGCCAAGCCGGTCGGAGATCTGGCGGACCTGCTCCGGGCTCGGCCGGTGGAACGGCGCATGATCCACGCCGTGGTAGGCGACGTCGATCCGGGTGGGGTCCGCGTCGAGCACCCGCACCAGTTCGTCCCTGGTGGCCTTGGACGGCACGATCAGCCGGGTCGCGCGCCGGGTGGAGGTGCGGATCGCCGACTTGAAGAACGTGGCCGATACCGGGTTGTGCGCATCGGGCTCGGTGAAATACGTCAGGTCGTGGATGGTCACCACGGTCGGCGCGCCGGGGCGCAACGGCATCGAGTAGTGCGGGGCGTGAATCACGTCCGCGTTCAGCTGCTGGGCGACCAGCGGCAGGCCGCTCTGCTCCCAGGCCAGCCTCGCGGGCCGGTGCGCGATCGCGGTCGGCCCAGCGACAACGCGCGCGCCAGGCACCAGCCTGCCGTACCGTTCTTCGTCAGCGCGCTGGCAGGCCAGCGCCAGATCGGCGCCCGCCGCTTCAAGGGCTATCACAAGCCCGTCGACGTAGCGGCCAAGGGCGCCGCGGTCCGCCGGCACGGCGGTCGCGTCGACTAGCACACGAGGCGCCACAACCAGTCTCGCTCCTTCCCCGGAAGTTCGGGCCTGAGGCGGTTCGGGCCTTAGGCAGGCAAATATCTGGCAAAGCCAGAATTCCTGCGGATGTCCCGTCAGGACCGAGCGTACGCCCTCCGCCGGCCTGCCGGAGAGCATCGAGGCTCATGTCTGACGCTCCGGCACGGCCGAATTCCGGCCGCTATGACGCGCCGAAATACGTACGTAAAGATCACGGCGATGCGGACGGCGACGGCGTGGCGCTCTTGGACGAGGACGTGGTTTTCTTGGACGGCGAGGGGGTGGCGCTCTTGGACGGCACTGGCGTCGTCTGAGCGGCCTTCTGCGCGTTGTCCAGCGCCGTCTTCATCAGGGCCGTGTCCGTGCCGTAGGCGGCGAAGTCGCCGCTCTTGAGCGCCGCCTGAGCCTGCGTGTAGTCCTTCTCGGCCTGCTGCAGGTAGCTGCGGACAGCCGCGGTGACCGTGCCCGTTCCGCTGCCAGAACCGGTGCCGGAACCGTTGCCCGAGCCGGTGCCGGGCGTCGTGCTGCTCGACGACAGTCCGGGGATGATCTGGCTGAGCGCGTTCTGCAGCGTCGGGCCGAACCCGACCTGCCCGTTGTACGACGCGAGCACCCGTTTCAGAATCGGGTACGAGCCGCTGCTGCTGGCGCCGGCGGAGGCCGCCTGGATGTAGATGGGCTCCTCGTAGATCAGTGCGCCGCCCACCGGCAGCGTGATCAGGTTGCCCTCGATGACAGTCGAGCCGTTCTGCCGGTAGAGGGAAAGCTGCTGGGACGCCGTCGGATCGGACTCGAACGTGCTCTGCACCTGAGCGGGCCCGAGAATCGCGGTGTTCTGCGGCAGCGCCAGCACCCGCATCTGCCCGAAGCCGGCAGACCGCGGGTTGCTGTCCACCGCCAGGTACGCGGCCATGTTCTCGCGCCCCCGCTGCACGAGCGGCGTGGTCAGCGAGAACTCCGTGGACGCACCCGGCATGGTCATCGTCAGGTAGTACGGCGGCATCGCGGCGGACCGCGAGTTGCTCGGGTCGTTGGGCACGGCCCAGAAGTTCTGCCCGCTGTAGAACGACTGGGCCTGCAGGACGTGGTAGCGGGCCAGCATCTGGCGCTGCACCTCGAAGAGGCCCGGCGGGTAGCGCAGATGCGGCAGGAGGTAGGACGGGACGTCCTTTTGCGGCTTTATCACGCCCGGGAACGCGTTCATCCACGTCTGGAGGACCGGGTCCTTCGCGCCCCACTGGTAGAGGCTGACGCTGCCGGTGTACGCGTTCACCACGGCCTTGACCGAGTTGCGGATGTAGTTGATCGCGCCGGTTGGCTGGCCGGCCACCGAACCGCCCGGGTTATCGCTGGTGGAGGTGGCCTGCGGCATGTCCACCCGCTCCGAGTACGGGTACAGGTCCGTGGTGGTGTAGCCATCCACCACCCAGAAGATCTGGCCGTGGGCCACCACCGGATAGGGGTTGCCGTCCAGGGTGAGGAACGGCGCGACCTTGGCCACCCGCGCCAGCGGCTGCCTGTCGTAGAGGATCTTGGACTGGCTGTTGATGGCACCCGAGATGAGAATGTTCAGCTCACGGAACTTCACCGCGTACAGCGCGCGGCTCAGCAGCGAGCCGACCGGCACGCCGCCACCGCCCTGGTAGGTGTTGTTCACCTGGCCGCCCGCGTTCCCGGATGGGTAGTCGAGTTCCTGCTTGTGCCCGCTCGACGACCCGCCCACGATCGCGTAGGCGCTCTCCTGCTCACCGAAGTACACCCGGGGCTGGCGCAGCCCGAGCTGACCGCGCGGGGGAACGTCACTCTCCACGAACGAAGGGTTGCCGTTGCCCTGCGTCGAGTTGGCCCTGGCGGCGACGACCCCGAAGCCGTGCGTGTACACGAGGTGCGTGTTGATCCAGTTGCCCTGCCCCGGCGGCGGCCCGCCCATGTCCCGCACCGCCACCACCGTGTCCTGCGGCTGCGACCCACCGCCGCTCATCGCGTAGCGGTCCAACGAGAGCGCGTCCGGGAACTTGTAGAAGCTCTTGACCTGCTGGAGTTGCTGGAACGTGGACGACACCACGTCGGGGTCGAGCAGCCGCATTCCGTTCAGGTTGCTGACCTGGCTGGCCAGCTGGCTGGACGACTCCACTGAGGTCGCCTGGTACGGCGTGATGCTGACGCCTGCCAGCCCATAGGCCTGCCGGGTGGTGGTGATCTCCCGCTGGATGAAGGGCGTCTCCTTGGCCAGCTCGTTGGGCTTCACCACGAACTGCTGGATGATGGCCGGGTAGACCCCGCCGATCAGGATCGCCGACAGCACCAGCAGGCCGAATCCGACGCCGGGCAGCATCGCGCTGCGCCGGGCCGCGCCCGCGAAGAACAGCAGCGCGCATAGCAGAGCGATCACGGCGAGGACCGTCTTGGCCGGGAGCACGGCGTTGACGTCTGTGTATGACGCTCCCGTGGTCACCGCGCCGCGCTGGGAGAAGTCAATGCCGTACCGGTCGACCCAGTAAGCCACCGCCTTCAGCAGGACGAAGGTACCGAACAGCACGAACAGCTGAGCCTGCGCCGCCACCGCCGCCCGCGGGCGGCGGCCCTCCAACCGCACCCCGCCGTACAGGTAATGCACTGTCCCCGCCGCGATCAGCGACAGCAGTACCGCCGCGAACAGGTAGGTCAGCACCATCCGGATGAAGGGGTAGGTAAACACGAAGAACGAGATATCCCTGTGAAACTGGGGATCTTTCACACCAAACGGAACCTGGTTGGCGAACAGCAGCCAGGTACGCCAGGAACCGGAAGCGGTCAGGCCGGAGATCAGTCCGACGACCCCGAGGATCACTCCGAGCAGCAGCCGGCGGTGCGGGTCGATCGAGATCCGGTAAGCCTCCAGGCCCTGCCCCTGCGTGGCCACCGGCCGGTACATCGGCCTGAGCCGGTAGGCGAGGGCGGCGTTGAAGCCCACGACCACCACCATGAACAGGCCGGCGACGAAGAACAGCGCCCAGCGCGTGCCGTAGGTGGTGCCGAACACGGATGAGTAATGAACCGACCGGAACCAGAGGAAGTCGGTCCATACGCCTGCCACGATGGCGATCACCACCAGGACGGCGATTACCACCCCGACAACCGGCAGGACAAGCCTCGGCCAGCGAGGCAGGGTCAGTGTCGGGCGGCCGGCGGGCGGCCTGGGAGGGCCAGAAGGCCGGAAGGTCACGCGAACCCCCTCATATCATCGCACGCATAGGCCGACAGCCCGATCCGCGGAGCGCGCCCGCGGCCGGATCCGGCGTGACGGCACGTTCCTATCCGAGAACTCTCCGGCGTGCGACTAGGTTCCCGCCGACATCCTTCCCCGTCTGACGGGGATGCGCCTCCCATGGTCCGCCAATCTAGCGCGATCATGCGGTTCCTCCGCATCGTGTGGCCCTACCGTGACCACCGCCCCTGCCCCAGCATCAGCATTAGCAGGACGGCACCGCCCGGCCGGCCTTCAGCGCCGCCAGATCCTGTAGGGCACCGCGCAACGTGCTCACCTTGATCAGGCGCATCCCGGGGGGCACCGCGCTGGCCGCGTCGGAGCAATTAGCCGCGGGCGACAGGAACACCGTCGCGCCCGCGCTCCGCGCGCCTGCCATCTTCTGCTGGATGCCGCCGATCGGGGAGACCGTGCCATCGGCCGAGATCTCGCCGGTGCCGGCGATGAAGCGGCCGCCGGTCAGGTCTCCCCCCGGGGTCAGCTTGTCCACGATGCCCAGCGAGAACATGAGCCCGGCGCTGGGGCCGCCGATATCGCCCACATCGATCTTGATGCCGAAGGGAAACCGGTAGCTCTCCTGCACCTGGACCCCGACGACCGGCTGTCCTTGGACGGCCGCGGTCTTCAGCCGGATCTGCTGGATCTTCCCACCGCGCAGGATGGTGAGGCTGGCCTGTGCCCCGGGACGGCGCGCCCGGATCAGGTCGGCCGCGCTCGCCTGGCACCCGACGGCCTTGCCGTCCACCGCGCTGATGACGTCACCACGCCGCAGTATGCCCGCCGCCGGCAGGCTCTTCCCTGTCCCCTCGATGGTGTCCACAGTCGCGAAGCGGGTGCCAAGCACGCAAAGCGCCGCCGCAGTGGCGGTCTGCTGAGAACTCGCCATCTGCTCCGTGTCCTGCTGCACCACTTGCTGCTCCGACTGGCCGGGGGTGAATATTTCCTGCTCCGGCACCACCGCGGTGTGCGGGGTCAGCCAGCCGCGCAGCGCCGTGAATACGTTGAACTGGTTGCCGGGCCCGCCCAGGAAGGACACCGTCACCAGGTCGAGGTGCCCGGTGGCCGAGTAGGTCGGGTGACCGGAGATCTGGATCAGCGGGCCCGAGGTGATCCGGCCCAGCGTGTTCAGCGTCGGGCCGGGGCTGAGGATTACGTAGGGCACCGGCAGCAGGACCGCGACGGCGGCCGACACGGCTACCCCGATCCCCGCGACGAGCAGGGTCAGGCTACGGCGGGACATGCGGCGGGGGTCACGCACTATTGACCCACTCGCTCTCCCCATCCTCGAATAGCTGGTGCTTCCAGACTGGCACGGTCCGCTTCAGCTCGTCGATCAGGGCGCGGCACGCGGCGAAGGCCTCGGCGCGGTGCGGGCACGATACCGCCACCACCACGGCCAGGTCGCCGACTGCGAGTTCGCCCACCCGGTGCACGGCGGCAAGGGCGCAGACGTCGAACTCGGTGGCCACCTTCTCGCACACCCGGCGCAACTCGGCAGCCGCCGAAGGGTGCGCGCTATAGGACAGCCGCATCACACCACGGCCATGATCATGATTCCGGACCGCGCCGGCGAACAAGGCGATGCCGCCCGCTGAGGGATCCATGACCGCGCCGCGCACTTCGTCCACGGATAGCGGCGCATCACGCAGTTCGGCCATCCTGATCACTGTCACTCTGCCCAAGGTACTGCCTGAGCGAGTGGGGATTGTTCGTTGGTGGCAATGGTCCTTTCTTACTCAACGGAAACGCGCCGCTGATCTCGCCGGCGCACCGGCGCAGTGGTCAGGTGCCTCGCTTGCGGCGCCGAGCCCGCCGTACGATGGCCGCCGTCCCGATCACCGCGACGGTTGCCCCGGCCGCCCCGGCTGCCGTGATCGTCGCTTCCTTGCGCGCGATGCGGCGCCCGGCGACGGCGTGGTGGCCCGCCCGCTGCTCAAGTAGGACCCGGAACGCGGCTTCGTTGTCGTAAGCCGGCCGCCAGCCCGCCTCGCGCAGGACCAGGCAGTCCACGACCCATGGGTAGACGACGTAGTGCAGGTCGGACACGGGAGCCCGGGTGATCCCGATGCGGTGCAGTCGCTGCGCCGTGCCGAAGGTCAGGCCCGCTGGCAGTTCGATCCGGCGCAGCCCGCTGAGTTCCTCGACCTCTTCCTCCTCCAGCCAGCCGTCGCAGCCGACCGCGAAAACGCCCGTCACCTCCCCGGTCACCGCGAGTTCGAGGGCGGACACGAGATCGTCCAGGTGGCAGAACTGCCAGCGCGGCGCGCAGCCCTTGACGGCAAGCAGTCGCGGCGACTCGAAGTGCCTCGTGATCAGTGTGTCCACGCCCTCGCCGACCAGCGCCGCCGGGCGGACCACGGTGATGGCCATCCCCGGGTGGGCCCGGGGTGACCGCCGCGCCAGGTGCTCGATCTCCAGCAGGTCTCCCGCCACGCTGCCGTCGGCGTCCGCGCCGAGCGGGGCGGTCTCGGCCAGCGGGACCGGGTTGTCTGGACGGGCCCCGTACACCATGGCGCTGGTCACCAGCACCACCCGGCCCACCCGGCCCGCGGCCGCCGCGGTGAGCACGGTTTGCGCCGCGCGCACGTTGAACGCCCGCCGGGACTTCTGGTCGGAGTCCGCGGCCATGTCGAGATCCGTGTGCACCAGGACATCCACCCCGGTCAGGCGGCCAGCCAGGGCAGGGTCGCGCACATCGGCCAACCGCCAGGTCACGCCTACGACATCGCCGCGATGGTCGTCGATAGCGACCACCCGGCGGACCGCGGCCGACGCCGCGAGCCGGACCGCCAGGGCATGACCGAGGCCGCGGGCCGCGCCGGTGATCGCCACCACGGGCCCCTGCGCGGATCCCCGGCCCGGCGCCCGTTCGCTCGCGCGGCGCGGGCGGCGCGGTGCCGCTCCCGTGGACTCGTGCTCCGCCGCCTCCGCGGCGCTGGTGGCCGGGCCGCCATTGGCCGGCGCGCTGGGGGCTGGGGCGCCAGGGGCTGGCGAGCCGCCGTTAACTTGCGGATCGGGCCCGCTTTCTTCCTGGCCGCCCCGGGCCAGCGACCCGATCCGGGTGCGCCCATGGCGAACCGGGGCCTGTGCAGTGCTCACCGTGTGCCGCTCCCGAGATAACGTTGCTGATGTGACTCTTCCATCCTGCCTGAGAGGCCGCGGCGATGGCTGACCCTCCCTTCGGCTTCGGGTTGCCCGGCGCCGGGCAAGGCTCCGACGGCTCCGGATCGGGCGACTCCGGTGGTTCTGGTGGCTTTGGCGGTTTTGGTGGCTCGGGATCGGGCGGTTCCGGAGGGCCGGGCGGGACTCCGGGTGAAGGCGGCCCGATGGGACCGTTCGGCGATCCGCAGCAGTTCGCCGACGCGTTGCGCCAATTCGCCGACCTGATGTCGTGGCAGGGCGGCCCGGTGAACTGGGACCTGGCCAAGAATGTGGCCAGGCAGACGGTGGCCGCCGAAGGTGATCCGAGCGTGCTGGAGAAGGACCGCCAGAAGGTCGTCGAGGCCATCAGGCTGGCCGATCTCTGGCTGGACGAGGTCACCACTTTCCCCACCGGCGTCCGCGCCGCCCAGGCCTGGAGCCGGTCTGAGTGGGTGGAGGCGACCCTTCCGGTCTGGTCGAAGCTCTGTGACCCGATCGCGGACAAGGCAGTCAACGCCATGGGCGGCCTGCTCATCGAGGATCCTGAAGAACTTGGCGGTGAACTGCCCGCCGAGCTCAGTTCGGCGCTCAAGGCCGTCACTGGCGGCCTGGGCGGTCTTGGTGGCCTCGGCCCGATGATGCGCCGGATAGGCGGAATGATGGTCGGCGGCCAGACCGGCGCGGCCGTCGGCGCGCTGGCCCGCGAGGTCGTCAGCTCTACGGACGTTGGGTTGCCGCTAGGCCCGGAAGGCACCGCAGCCCTGCTCCCGGCCGGGGTGGCCGACTTCGGTGCGGGCCTTTCGGTCCCGGCGGACGAGATCCGGATCTTCCTGGCGCTGCGGGAGGCGGCACACCACCGGCTGTTCGCGCACGT
Source organism: Streptosporangiaceae bacterium (assembly GCA_036803065.1). GTDB lineage: Bacteria > Actinomycetota > Actinomycetes > Streptosporangiales > Streptosporangiaceae > JAWWPY01. The sequence goes on along the minus strand of DAIRVB010000014.1, from coordinate 1,420 downwards.
GCCCTGGCTCCGCGCGCGGCTGATGGGCGCCGTCGAGGAGTACGCCCGGGGCATCACCGTGGACGCTGCCGCGCTGCGTGACGCCATGCCACAGATCGATCCGGCCAACCCCGACGCACTGCGCGAGGCGCTGGCCGGTGCCACCCTGTTCCAGCCCGAAGACACGGATCAGCAGAAGGCCGCCCTGGTACGCCTGGAGACCGCGCTTGCTCTGGTCGAGGGCTGGGTCGCCACCATCGTCGACGCTGCGGCCTCCGACAGGCTGCCACAAGCCGGCGCGCTCGCCGAGGCGATCAGGCGGCGCAGGGCCACTGGGGGTCCCGCCGAGCGCACGTTCGCGACGCTGGTGGGCCTGGAGCTACGTCCCCGCAGGCTCCGCGAGGCGGCTGAGATCTGGCGGAGCCTCACCGAAGCGCGCGGCATGGAAGGCCGGGAAGCCCTGTGGGGACACCCTGACCTGCTGCCGACGGCCGAGGACTTCGACGACCCGGCGGGGTTCGTCCGCGGCCGGCCCGAACTGGACATGTCCGCCCTGGACGAGGAACTCCCGGCCGACACAGCCAGCCCGGCCGACGCAGCCAGCCCGGCCGACACAGCCGGCCCGGCCGACACCGTCAGCCCAGGCGACACCGCCAGCCCAGGCGGCGCAGGCCCCTCGGGGGAGGCTGGGCCCCCGGACGACCCGGACGACCCCAAGCCATCCCCGTAACGGCTGCCCAGCCGACGCGACGGCCCGCAAAACGCCGGAGCGGTAGGCGGACGGCTGGCCGACGCGTCGGCCAGCGACGCCGGAGCGGCAGCCGACTGTGGCCAGGCGCGGCCACGGAGCGCCGGACGGTCAGGGCCGGCCACACCGCGGCGGGCAGACTGAGTATCCGGGGACGTTGCGCGAGGAGGCGTTGTGCGCCTTACGGGCCGGTGGTGGCGGCGGCGCAGCCTGCGCGCGCGGGTGACCCTGGCCGCTACTGCGGGGCTGGCGCTGGCCCTCCTCGGGGTAGCCCTCCTGCTCCGCGCTGAACTGCGCACGTCACTCAGCAACGGGCTCGACAACACGGCCCGCCAGGGCGCCAGGGAAGTGGCAGCGCTCGCCGACGCGCACCGGCTGCCCGATCCGGTTCCGGTGGCCGACGGGACCATCACCGTGCAGGTGCTGAACGCCCAGGGGCGGATCGTGGACGCCTCTCCGGGCGCGGACCTGCTGGTCCCGCTGCTGCCTCCGGGCCAGGCCGCGGCCAATGCCCGCACCGGGCGGGCCATGGTCATGCAGGGACCCCCGCACGGCCTGCCCGGCGAGATCCGCGTGGTGACCGTGGCCACCGGCGGCGGCGAGACGGTGATCGCGGCGGTCGCCGCCTACCAGGAACTCAACACCGTGGCGGCACTCACCCGCGCGCTGCTCATCGGCACCCCGCTACTGCTG
>DAIRVB010000013.1:5555-16241 GCA_036803065.1 Streptosporangiaceae bacterium | reverse complement strand
GGCTGGCTCGCCGCCGGTGGCGCCTTGTGCCGGAACACCCAGCGCCGGTAGAGGGCGAACCGGACCACGGTGGCCGCGAGATTGGCGACGAGCAGGACCGTCACCTCAGCCGCGCGGGACGGCCGCGCCGAGATCATGTGCAGCGCGGCCAGCGCGGCCGACGTGAGCAGCAGCCCAGTGCCGAAGGCGATGAGCCCGCGGGCCTGATGGCGGGCGGAGTCTGTGCGCCCGCGAATGCCGAAGGTGAACCGGCGGTTGACGGCGGTGTTGCCGATGGCCGTGACGAGCAGGCTGACCGCGTTGGCCAGTTGCGCGGCCATGACGCCGCGCAGCGCGACATAGAGGAGCAGGTAGGCGAGCGTGCTCGCCATGCCGACCACGATGAACCGGATCAGCTGCTGGGGCAGGTCGCCGGCGGGTGCGGGCGCGTCGGCGGGCGAGGCGTCGCGGAGCCTGGGCACCTGGATCGTGCCCCGGGAAAGCTCCCATCCCATCCGTGCGATGCCCCGCAGGTCAGCGAGCGCGGTGGCGAGGATGTCGACGCGCGAGTCGCTGTCGTCGACCCAGTCCACGGGGACTTCGTGGATGCGCAGCCCGGCCCGTTCGGCCAGAATGAGCAGTTCTGTATCGAAAAACCAGCCGGTGTCCCGGGTCAGCGGCAGCAGCAGCCGTGCCTTGTCCGCGCGGATGGCCTTGAAGCCGCATTGCGCGTCGGAGAAGCGCGCGCCGAGTGTGGCGCGCAGCAACACGTTGTAGCAGCGGGAGATGACCTCGCGGCGCGGGCCGCGGATCACCCGAGCGCCGCGGGCCAGCCGGGTGCCGATCGCTACGTCGCTGTGCCCGGAGAGCAGCGGCGCGACCAGCGGCAGCAGGGCATTCAGGTCGGTCGACAGGTCCACGTCCATGTAGGCCAGGACGACCGCGTCGCTCGCCGACCAGAGGGTGCGCAGCGCCCGGCCACGGCCCGGTTCCTCCAGCCGGACCGCATGGACCTCGGTGAACTCCTGCTCCAGCGCGCTCGCCACCGCCCAGGTCCGGTCGGTGCTCCCGTTGTCCGCGATGATGACCCTCGAAGCGAACGGGAAGCTGGCCTTCAGGTAGTCCAGCAGGCGCCGGACGCTCCGGTCGAGGTCACGTTCTTCGTTGCGAACTGGGATCACGATCTCTACCTGCGGAGGGTGATCACCCGCGGGTGTCTGGGCTTCGTGATCAAGGAGGCAGTTCGGCGGTGTCATGCCCCCAATGTGGCCGACCGGGCTGGGGTGAGACTGGTGTCAGTCTCTGGACTGGCTATGAAGGCCAAGAAGCCATAAAGGTGCAGCTCAGAACTAGGGCGTGTGCCACGGGACACGCCCTAGCTGCTAGGACGGCGAGCCCCCGGCAGGGGCAGCCGCCGGGCGGGCGCTGGCCTGCGGGCCGGAGGGAGTCTGCGGGCCGGAGGCAGGCTGTCGGCTGGGGGATCCCAGCCGGGGGAGCGTGATGACAAAGCGCGTCCGCCCGGGCTGGCTGGTCAAGTCCACGCTGCCGCCGTGCGCGGCGGTGACGGCATCCACGATGGCCAGGCCCAGGCCCGTGCTGCCGGCCGCGCGGGACCGGGAGGTGTCCGCCCTGACGAACCGCTCGAACAGGGTGGACTGGAGGTCGGGGGCGATGCCGGGCCCATCGTCGGTCACGCTCAGCTCCACTGCGCCAGGTTTTCCTGGCGCCCGGGTCAGCGCGACGGTGACCGTCGTGCCCTGCGGGGTGTGCTTGGCCGCGTTGCTCATCAGGTTGGCGAGCACCTGATGCAGCCGGTGATCGTCACCCAGCACCATGACCGGCTCGTCGGGAAGCTCGAGCACCCAGCGGTGATCTGAGGCGGCCACCTGCGCGTCGCTGGTGGCGTCGATGGCCAGCCGGGTCAGATCGACCGGTTCCCTGGCCAGCGGCCGGCCCGCGTCGAGCTGGGCGAGCAGCAGAAGCTCGTCGACGAGCAGGCTCATCCGGGTGGATTCCGACTCCACCCGGCTCAGCGCGTGCTCGATGTCGGCGGGGACAGGGCCAGGATGACGGCGGGCAAGCTCGGCGTAGCCTCGGATGGCGGCCAGCGGGGTGCGCAGCTCATGGCTGGCGTCCGCGGCGAACCGGCGCAGCCGCGCCTCGCTCGCGGCCCGCCGGGCCAGGGCCGCCTCGACATGCTCCAGCATCCGGTTGAACGCGGCGCCGACCTGGCCCACCTCGGTCCGCGGATTGTCGTCCGGCACCCGGTCGGTCAGCGTGACATCGCCGCTGGCCAGCGGCAGCTCGGTGACCCGGGTGGCGGTCGCCGCCACCCGCCGCAGCGGGCGCAGCGACAGCCGTACCCAGCCGGTGCCGATGATGATGGTCAGCAGCAGGGCCGAGGAGAACGCGATAAGCTCGGCGACCTCCACCTTTGCCAGCGTCGTCTCCACGTCGGCCAGCGGCAGGCCGGTGACAATCACGTCACCGTCCTGGCCTTCTGTCGCCGTCAGCCGGTAGTCGCCACCGATCGACTTCAGATCCAGGGTGTAGTACCCACCGTTGTCCGGCAGCCGGGCCAGTGCGGCCTTGTCCTCAGGCGAGAGGTGGGAGTGCCCCTTGACGATGCCCTGAATGGTGAGGTGACCGTTCTTCAGCCGCGCCCCGAACGTGCCCGCTGCCTGGCCCTGGAGAGTATTGCAATTCTGTGTCACTCGGCCGGGCGGACCATTGTCGGAGTCTCTAGGCGGAGGAGGGTCTATTCCCTCTATGCAGGCGACGTAACGTCCTCTCGCGGCGAACAGCTGATTGTCGAGCTGGGTGATCAGGGTGTGGTTCAGGACCAGGTAGGTGACGAGGCCGACGCAGGCGCAGGCCAGCGCGAGCAGCGTGACGAGGCCGGCGATGAGCCGGCCGCGCAGGGTACGCGCGGCAAGCCAGCGGCGCAGCCTCATCGCCCGCCGCCTGCTGCGTCGCAGCTCCTCATCAGCTGCCCGGCTTCAGCACGTACCCGACCCCGCGCACCGTGTGGATCAGCGGCTCGCGGTCGGCGTCGATCTTCTTGCGCAGGTAGCTGATGTACAGCTCGACAACGTGCGCCTGGCCGCCGAAGTCGTAGTTCCATACCCGGTCGAGGATCTGGGCCTTGGAGAGCACGCGGCGTGGGTTCCGCATCAGGAACCGCAGCAGCTCGAACTCGGTCGCCGTCAGCTCGATCAGGTCGCCGCCGCGGCGCACCTCCCTCGCGTCCTCGTCCATGGTCAGGTCGGCCACGGCGAGCTGGGTCTCGCCGCGCGAGCGGGCGATCCCGGACCTGCGCAGCAGGCCGCGGAGCCGGGCGAGCACCTCTTCCAGGCTGAACGGCTTGGTGACGTAGTCATCGCCGCCGGCGGTGATCCCGGCGACCCGGTCCTCGACCGCGTCCTTCGCGGTAAGGAAGAGCACGCACACATGGGGGAGTTCCGCCCGGATCCGGCGGAGGACCTCAAGTCCATCGAAATCGGGCAGCATGATGTCCAGCACCACGGCATCGGGCCGGAACTCCCGCGCGGTCCGCACTGCTTCCGCGCCATCGCCGGCGGTGCGGATTTCCCAGCCCTCGTACCGGAGCACGCTGGCCAGCAATTCGGCCAGGCTCGGCTCGTCGTCGACCACGAGGACCCGGATGGGCGTGCCATCGAGCCGCGTCGCGGGCGCCTGCGCCCGGGCGGTGGCCCGTGGTGGGGTGGACTGACGTGCCTGCGTGTCGCTCATCATGCATCCAGCTTTATCCGGTTGGTTATGGGATCAGTATGCCCATCTTCTGAGTTTTCTCTGCGTAAGCTCAGTTCAAGATGCGCGGCCGAGTTTCAGGGCCAGTGCCGGGCAGTCGGTCACGGCGCGCCTGGCCTCACGCTCGAGTCCTCGCGGGACCGGCCGGTCCGACAGGATCGGGTAGCCCCATTCGTCGAGGGTTACGAGTTCGGGCAGAAGCTCCGCGCACAGGCCGTGGCCGGTGCAGGCGATCGGGTCTACGCCTAGCTGCTTCCTCATCTCAGCTCCAGTCGGCCTCGGTAGTGGGCGCGTCCGCCGGGAGCGGCAGGAAGGGCCGCACTGCCGGGGCGCTGCACCGGCCGCGTTCGTGCAGATCGATCTCCTCGGCGAACACGTGCAGGGCGCTCCGGACGAAGCGCACCGTGCCATCCGGGTGGTGGCAGGCGCCCCGCCCCTCCACGAGACCGGCCCATCGCCGGATGGCGGCCAGAGCCCCGGGGTCTGGCCGGGACCCGGCCAGCTCGTCCAGGACGGTGGCGATACGGGGCAGGCCGTTGAAGCACGGTCCGCATTGCCCGGCAGATTCCAGCGCCAGGTAGCGGGTCACCCGCGCCGCCTCCGCGACCCCGCACCGGTCCGCGGGCAGCGCCACAACCACCCCGGCCCCCACGAAGCCTCCGGTCGGCCGCAGCGAGGCGTTGCTGAGGGTCATCTGCGCAGCTTGCCACGCCGGAAGCCAGGCGCCGTGGTAGCCGCCAACGAGGACCGCCTGCGCGGTGTTGGCCCGGGGGGACGACCCCCCGGAACCCCCCGCCGTGCTGTCCTCCAGGTCGACCAGGTTCCACAGGGGGGTGCCAAGAGCCGCTTCTACGACATCCTTGGTCCCGTCGGTCTGGTGCACGGTGCAGAGCATGCTGCCTGGCTCCTCGGCGCTGCCCAGGGACCGGAACCAGCCGGGGCCATACCGGGCGATGAGGGCGAGGTGGGCCAGGGTCTCGACATTTTGCACCAGGGTGGGCCGGCCGGCCACCCCGCGCTCGAAAACCCGGGGCTGCTTGAACCGTGGCAGGGCGGGCCCGCCGTCCGCACGGCTCGCCAGCGCCGACTCCTCGCCCGCCAGGAACCGGGGCGGCGCGTCAATGATCTCCACTGGCGCCCGGTCGATTCCGGCAGCGGCCCGCTCGGCCAGGGCGGCCCGTAGCCGGTCCTGCAGCCGGGAGTTGCGGTGCAGGTAGAGCCCTACCGCTCGGGAGCCGACCGCCTCCGCCGCCAACTGCAGGCCGTCCAGGACAAGGTGGGGTGAGATCCACAGCAGCGCCTTGTCCTTGTCGCTCGCTGGCTCGCCTTCCGCGCCATTGCCGATCACGATCGGCTTGGTCCCTGCCTCGATGACCGCGGCGAGCTTGCGGTGCACGGGGAACGCCGCGCCGCCGCGTCCGGTGAGCCCGGACTCCTGCAGCACCCGGATCAGCCGCCCGGAACTGCCGCGATAGGGCGGGCTGCCATGGCGTTCCATGTGCGTTCGGAGGTCGACCGGCACGGCCCCCTGCCGGGGCAGCAACCTCGGCAGCCCATTTGCTCCGCCGGGCGGGGGCTGGATGCGCGGCTGGACTGTCGTCCGGGCCAGGTTCGGCGCAGCGGTGGCGTATGTCATCGCAGGTCGGCTTCCTTGATTCGGTCAGTGGGTGGTCGTACCGGGCTGGCTGGCCGGGCTGGGCCGGCCGGGTAGGCGGGGTTCGATGAACGGCCGGAGCCCGGCGTCCCGCCGCGCGGCGGCCGGCTCCGCGGCTGCGCGGTGACCTGCGCGAGGGTGACCGCGGCGCGCTCCGCCCGCGGCACGTCGCGGGCGGCCCGCGCCGCGCGCCAGAGCACCGCGCCGGCGACGGCCAGGGTGCAGGCGATGGCCATCCAGAGCAGCACGCCACGCTGCATGTCCGTGCTACTGCCGATGCTGTGCGCGAGGGCTACCGGCCAGGCCGCGTAGGCCAGCCAGTGAACGCCCCGCCAGATCCGGCGGCTGATGTAGGCCCGGGCCAGGCTGGTCACGATCAGCGCGGCGATCAGGTCAAGCGACACCGCGCCGAGGCCAAGCCAGAACGTCTGGTAGGCCGAGGTGAAAGGGATGACGGCGGCGGCCAGCCGGATGCTCACGTAGGGATCAGCGATGGCCGTGATCACGTGCACGGCGACGAACGCGACCGACAGCAGCGAGATGCTGCGGTGCAGCCCGGTCACCACGAACTTGGGCAGGCCGGGGAGACGTCCTTGCCGGTTCACCAGCACCCCGAGCAGCACCACGGCGGTGAGCAGCAGCAGGCTCACCACGCCGGTCGCGCGGCTCGCGTACCACAGCGCGGTACTCCCGGTGATCCCGTTCATGTCACATCCCTCGGCTGGATCGTTGCTATGGGAAGAGCATGACCGGCCGGGTGCAGCGCCGCCTCTTGCTCACCTCTCAATTGGCTCTGAGCGCTCTGGCCTGCCAGAATCCTGACCCTGCCCGGGGCAGGAGAGAGTGCATTCGGTATACATACGAGTCAGCGAACGTCGCGGCGAGCCATCGCCGGTACTGGTTCTCAGGACGAGCGGCGTCCCGTCCAGGTGGAGGCCGCATGCCCGCGCAGCCGGCGCAGCCGGCCGGGAGGCGGCGTGGCGTGGGCGGGATGTTCGTGGATGTCGGGCCGCTGCGGCGGCACCGGGATTTCCGGCGGCTGTGGGCCGGGCAGCTGGTGTCCCAGGTCGGCAGCCAGCTCACAGTCGTGGCCGTGGCCTACCAGACGTACCGGCTGACCGGCTCTACGGCCATGGTCGGCCTGGTGAGCCTCGGACAGCTGTTCCCGTTGCTGGCCGGCTCGCTGCTCGGCGGCCCATTGGTGGATGCATGGGACCGGCGCCGGGTCATGCTGTGCACCCAGGTGCTGCTGGCGGTCGGCTGCGCGGGGCTGGCCGCCAACGCGCTGCTGGCGCACCCCCTGTTGTGGCTCATCTTCGTGTGCACTGCGGAGTCCGCTGCCTTCCAGGGACTCGACTGGTCCGCCCGGCGCGCTTCGCTGCGCCAGCTCGTGCCACCCGCAGAACTGCCCGCGGCTCTGTCCCTGCAGTCGGCCGCCTTCCAGGTCACCTCCGTGGTCGGCCCGGCCGCCGCCGGACTGCTGATCGCGCAGGCCGGCTTCGCGCTCGTCTACTGGCTCAACGTGGCCTCGTTCGGCGTGGCGTTCGTGACCGTGGCCGTCTTGCCGAGGCTGCCGCCGCAAGACGGCGGGCAGCCGATCGGCCTGGCCTCCCTGGCTGGCGGTATCCGCTACGTACGCACCAGCCACCCGCTCGCGGGTGTGTTCCTGATCGATCTGGGAGCCATGGTGTTCGGGCTGCCCCGTGCCCTGTTCCCGGCGCTGACGGTCACCCTTTACGGGGGTGGCGCGGCAACGGTTGGCTATCTCAACGCCGCGCCGGGGGTAGGCGCCCTCGTCGGGTCCTTGCTCACCGGCCATGTGGGCCGGGTCAGGAAGGTCGGCCGCGCGGTGGTGATCTGCGTAGTCGCCTGGGGCGCCGCGATCACCGGATTCGGGCTGGTGCCCTGGCTGCCTGCCGCCCTGGTGCTGCTCGCCGTGGCCGGCGCGGCGGACGTGATCTCGTCGGTGTTCCGCATGGTGATCGTGCAGCAGGTCACCCCGGATGGCATGCAGGGCCGGGTCAACAGCCTGATCTTCGCGGGCATCCAGGGCGGCCCGCGGCTGGGCGACGCCGAGGCTGGCGCGGCGGCCGCCCTGGCCGGCCCGCAGTTCGCCGCCTGGTCCGGAGGCTTGCTGAGCGTGCTGACCGCGGCGGCGACCTGCTGGGTGCTGCCGGAGATCTGGCGTTACATGTCCAGTTCCGTAGAACCCCGATCGGCAGCGGCCCCGGACGTCCCCGACGGGCGCCTGCCTGGGCCGGATCTGCCCGGGCCGGACCCGCCCGGGCCGGCGGCGTTACGAGCCGCCCGAGGTTACCTGGGGCGGGGCGGCAGCAGGGGTCGGCACTGAATTCGCCGGGGCGCTGTTCGAACTGGAACTGCCCGAACTGGAACTGCCGGAGCCTGAGCCGGCGTCGTCACCGGAGGAGGGAGCGGCCGATTGGCCTTCGTCGCCGGCCGGGGACGACGAACCGGAGGCACCGGTGCTTGAGGCCGCCCCTTTACTGGTCCCGGCCGAGTGAGTCGGACCAGGCAGGGTGAACGCGACCACGCCCGCCGTGGTCAGCCCGGCCAGGCCGACCGCGGCGGTCGTGCCCCGCACTCGCGACCGGCCGCGCTGCCGCTCGGCAGCAACCGACAGCATGTCCCACTTGCGCTGGTCCATCAGGAGCTTCTCCTCGGAGTCAGGTACTGCATCGGGAGTAATGGATCTAGCTGGGCTCGGCGGGCCAGCCGCCGACCGTGTGCACCGTGCCGGCCTCGTCGACCAGGCGAGCGGGCAGGCCCAGGCCGGTGAGCCAGCCGGGCGCGGCGCGGCCGCGGATGATCGCCGCCGTGCTGGCCGTATTCGCATCGACGCAGTTCGCGGCCGCAACCGAGACCGTGCGCCAGCAGGCGGGCGCGGGCAGGCCGGTTCGCGGATCGAGAATGTGGTGGAGCACATCGCCGCCGCGCCGCCAGCGCCGTGCCGTCGTGCTCGACGTGGCCAGGCCGCCGTCGCGGATCGCCACGACGGCCGACGGGCCGACAGGCGGATCTGCAGGCCTGCCGGTTACGTCCTGCACCCGGACCCGCCAGCCTCCCATGGGTGCCTGGCCAGCGACGGCGATGTCCCCGCCCAGGCTTACCAGCACGCCGCAGCCGAGCGATTCTGCGAGCCGCCCCGCGGAGCGGTCGGCGGCCCAGGCCTTCGCCGTCGCGCCCAGGTCCAGACGCGCGCCCGCGGGGAGAAGCAGGATGCGTGACTGCTCGTCGAACTGCACCTGACGCCAGCCGGGTACCGACCTGACGCTCAGCGCGAGCGGCGGCCCGCTCACGGGCACCAGCGGGAAGTCACGGTCATATCCGATGGCGGCCATGGCTCCGCCCACGGTGGGGTCCACGTCTCCGTCGGTCAGCCGGGCGGCGCGCAGCGCGACCGCGAGGGCCTGCGCGAGCAGCGGGCTCACCTCGACAGGACCCGGCGCCGAGTCCAGCGCCACGAGTTCGGAGTCAGGCCGGAACCTGCTGCAGGCGGCGTCCACCGCGGCGAGATCTGCCTCAAGCAGCAGGCGGCCGTCCGCCAGGCGGCGTGGGTCCGTCACGATCAGCTGGACCATGGTGCCGAGGGCTTTCCAGTCGGCCGACGCCGGGGTCGCCGTGTCATACCCGGCGGCGGCGGCGCACATCAGGAGCCTCCCGAGGTGGCCTGGGCTGACCCCGAGCTTGACGTGGGCGCAGACGAGGCCTTGACGCTGCTCGAGCTCGATGTGCTCTTCGTGCTCTTCGCGGAACTACTGGACGTGCCGCTCGCCGATGTCGATGTGCTGGTGCCCGAGGCGGTCGTGGCGGCCCGGCCGGGCAGGGTGAGCGCCACCGCGCCGACCGTGACAATTCCTGCGGCACCGACCGAGATGGTGGCCGCGCGGAGCCTCGCCATGCCGCGCTGACGGGCCGGCACCGCCGGTCGCATGTCGTCGTTGCGGCTGTTCATGGGATCTCCTCTGAGTGACGTCCGACAACATGCAGTCTCGCCCTACGGCTTGTGCTGGGCCTAGGCGCAACCTCTGACTCTCCTCTGAGTGTGATCGCCCGAGCTCAGCCGTGACACGGGGGGGTTCGGCGGTGAAGCCGGGGCTCAGCCCCGGATCGGGACCTTAGGTCCTGGGGAGGGGAGGCGGATGGCTCTGGGACGGTGGCACCGCAGCTGCGACCCTGAGCAGAGACGGCTGGCGGGAGAGGCATGCCCAGCAACGCGCGCCACCCTAGCGACCAGCGGCCCGGCCGCGCCCCCATCCCGGGCGACCAGGTCGGATACCTGGTAACGACGGCCGCACGCGCGCCGTCAATGCACAACACCCAGCCCTGGCGGTTCCGCATCGCCCCGAGCGCCGTGGAAGTACACGCCGACCGCCGCCGCGGGCTGCCCGCAGAGGATCCGGCCGGACGTGAGCTGCTCATCAGCTGCGGCGCCGCCATCTTCGGACTCCGGCTTGCCATCCGGCAGCTGGGCCGGCTGCCGGTCGTCACGCTCCTGCCCGACCCGGGCCAACCTGACCTGCTCGCCGAGCTGACGCTCGGCCGGGAGGTGCCGGCCACCGCCGATGAGTCGGAGCTGCTCGCCGCAGTGCCGCACCGGCACACGCATCGTGGCCCGTTCGCCGCTGAGCCGCTGCCGGACGGCTTGCTCGCCGGGCTGCAGCACGATGCTGCGGCCGAGGGTGCCACGCTCGTCCTGATCGGGGAAGGGGGTGCCCGCCAGACCCTGAAGCATCTGGTGGTTGCGGCGGCCCGCTGGCAGCGCCGAAACCCGGTATTCCAGGAGGAACTGCGGCGCTGGACGCGACCGGAGCACAGCATGTCCCGCGATGGCGTTTCCGCCCATGCCTTCGGGGCGAAGCCACCGGACCCTGATGAGCGGCTTGCGCTGCGGGACTTTGACCTCGGCCGACACGCCGGGCTGCTCCAGGTCGGCGGTCCGCCGTCCGCGATGACTGCGATCTTGATCACCGCCGGTGACACACCAGTCGACTGGCTGCGGGCCGGGCAGGCGTTGAACCGGATGCTGATCCACGCGGCCAGCAGGTGGGTCTTCGCCGACCTGAACAGCGAGCCCATGGAGTCCCCGTTGATCCGGGCGCTGATCACGGACCGGCTCGCGCTGCCTGGCGTGCCGCAGCTGCTACTGGAATTCGGCCGGGCGCGTACCGCTGCGGCTACCGCCCGGCGGCCGGCTGGCGAACTGCTGATCGAGAACTGAGCCGACCCGAACTGAGCCGAGCCTCGCCGAGCCTGCGGCCGGG
>DAIRVB010000013.1:0-5455 GCA_036803065.1 Streptosporangiaceae bacterium | reverse complement strand
CCTCGCCGAGCCTGCGGCCGGGCCGGCCGGGTCTCAGCTGCTGCGCTGGCCGCTTCCCGCGGCCGGCGGCCCCGCGCCGAGCAGCCGGCTGAGCTTGGACGCGGAGGCAGATGGCTGCGCGCCAGCGGCCTGCAGCCGCTTCCCGGCCGTGGCGAGGAGATCGCGGGTGCCTGATACCAGCTCGACCTCAACCTCCCGCCAGGTGGCGGCTTCGTGCCAGTCCGCCGCGTCCGGGTGGACCGGTCGCGACCCGGTCACCTGGTCGTCGGCTACTTCGGCGAGAACCCGGCCCGCCTGGTCGAGCAGGCGCCGCACGGCCCGCCTGGTCTCCAGGCGGGCTATCGGGCGCAGCGCTTCTCCCTGGGTCCATTCGGCGACGAGGGTGGCGACGCGTGACGGCACCGTCCCGGTGGCAGGCCCCAGCGGGAAATGCAGCTCGCGGCGGGTGTCACTGCTAACTGGCAGCTTGACGTGCCAGCCGGCGTCCGAGCCGCCGGTCCGGCGGCGCAGTGTGATGTGGGCTCCGGCCAGGCGCAGGTCGTTGGTGTCGAAGTAGGTGGCCGCCAGCCGTTGCACCTCCGGTGGTGCGGCCACGACGCCGGGGGCGAGCCCAGCGAGATCCGGGAAGGCGAAGTCGGTATCCACGTCGTACTTGTGCTCGGTCTCGATCAAGCTCGACTCGCCGTTGTCCATCCTCCGAGGCTACGGGCCAGCGTGCCAGGGTGCGGGCGATAGCCCCGCTGGATTCTCCCCGCTGACGGAAACCGGCAGATGGAATGATCTCCGCTGGCGTGTTAGCAGCCTCCTGGCGTGGTAACGATGCCAGACTCATTCATGACGCTCCGTGGCCGGAGCGGGCCGGACGGGGCCGGAGTCCAGAGCGCAGCGGACGGGGGAGTCCATGGGCCTCATCACGCACGTTGACGGAACAGCCGAGGGGTACGAGGAGGTGGCTCTCCCGCTCATTCACGACGAACCGCAGGCAGCACAAGGCCGCAGTGCAGCTGTACTGCGCCGCCGGAGCGCACAGCCCACCAAGCGCGCCGTGATCTACCTGCACTGCATGCATGATGCCTTCGTCCCCGCCGATCTCGCTTGCTGGTACACGGACCGGGGTTTCCACTTCTACGTGGCCGACCTGCGCGCGCCTGGCGGGCCGGCCCCTGACAGCCGCCCGGACGGCCCCGCTGAGTACTTCGCCTGCCTGGATGCTGCGGTCCGGCATGCGCGGGACGCCGACGGAATCGAGACTGTGGTGCTCTGCGCGCACGGGTCGGGAGCGCTCATCGCCGCCCTGTGGTGCCACGCCAGGCGCGGTGGCCTGCCTGCGGATGCGCTGATCCTGACCAGTCCCGAGTTCGGGCCGACCGGCTCGTGGCTGGCCCGCAGGGTGCCAGGCGGCGAGTTCGGCCTGCCGGTGCGCCGCCCAGCGCCGCTGCTGGCCGGTGCGCAGCGCCGGCTGCGGCGTGGCCTGGACATCAGCTGCCCTGTGCTGGTGATGTGCCCGTCAGCTAGCTGGGACGCCCCTGGAGGCTCTGGGGGCCTGCTCACGGCGCGGGTGCTCACCGGAGGCAGGGCGACCATGCGGCTCGGCGCGCACGTGACCTGGCTCAGGCTCGAAGGTGCGCTGCCCGGCCAGGCCCTGCCTGACGGCCCGGACCGCAGACGGTTCTTCGACGAACTCGGCCGCTGGCTCGGGGCGTACCTGTCCGGCCAGGTCCGCGATCAACTGCTGTGAGCTGGCCCATCCCGGCCTAGGCCGGGATGGGCCCGGGTCGTGGAGGTGGCCTGTCAGTTAACCGTTACCTGCACGGTCGGGTAGCCCGTGGCACCGTTCGGCTCAGGTGGTTGCTGGAGAGCGGTCTGGGTGTACCCGGTGGCGTCGGTGGCCCGCGCCTCGATGGTGTGCCGGCCAGGCGCCGCGTCCCATTCCCATACCCACTGCCGCCAGGTGTCGATGCCGGGCACTGCGGCCAGCTGGGCCTGCCGCCAGGGGCCGCGGTCCACCCGCACGTGCACCGCGTCGATCCCTTTGTGCTGTGCCCACGCGACGCCGGCCACCGGGGTCCGGCCCGCTTTCACCGAGCTGAGCGGCAGGTCGATCCGTGACTCGGTCTTAATGGGCGCCTGCTGGTCCCAGCCTCGTTGTGCCCAGTAGGCGGTTTCCGCGCCGAAGGTTGTCACCTTGATGTCCGTCACCCACTTGGTCGCCGACACGTAGCCGTACAGGCCCGGGGTCACCATGCGGACCGGGAACCCGTGCGCGACCGGAAGAGGAGCCCCGTTCATGGCCACCGCGAGCAGCGCGTCCCGTCCGTCCAGGATGGCCTGGATCGGCGTGCCCGAGGTGAAGCCGTCGGTGGAGGTGCACAGCAGCTGGTCGGCCCCCGCCTGCACCCGTGCGCTGCGCAGCAGGCTGGCCAGGCTGGCGCCGAGCCACCGGGCATTGCCGACATAGGGCCCGGCGACTGGGTTGGACACGCAGGTGAGCGTGACATAGTCCTCGATCAGGGGGCGCTTGAGCAGCTCCGCGAAGCTGATGGTGATCTCCCTGTCGACCATGCCGTGGATCCGCAGCTGCCAGTTCTGCGGCGAGATCTCCGGCAGGATCAGCGCGGTGTCGACCCGGTAAAAGGCCCCGTTCGGCGTGATGAACGGGCTCAGTCCCCTGATGTCCAGGTTCGAGCCGGCCGCCAAGGGCGGCGCGCGGCGGGCCGGGGCGGGGAAGCGTACCGCCGATCTGGCCGTGGTCACGCTGGAGCGCTCGGTCAGGACACGCCCGGCAATCAGGCTGACCGCACCGGCGGCCACCGCCACGGAGCTGGTGACCAGGAAACTCCGCCGTTCCGGATGCCCCGGAGCGCCTGGTTGTCCGATGCCCTGGTCAGGCCGGCGCGGCGGGCCGCCGACCGTGATCGGCCGCCACGGATTCTCGGGGCCGCTTTCGTCCGGGCCGCCCGGAGTGTCGGCCGCGTCTTCCGGGACCGCCGGGCCGGGTGAGGCCGGCGCGGGCGCCGGGGCGCCGACACCGGTCCATACCGGGGCGCCGGTACCTGTTCGCGCACTGATGGCCGGGGCCCCCGCTGGTGCGTCCGGCACGCGGACCAGCCGCAGCAGAGCGATCACGCCCGCCGCCGCGCCGAAAACGGTGGGCAGCGCGTCCACGACTTCGGCGTTGGGCCTGGTCAGCGCGGCGACCAGGCCGATCACAGTGAAAGCCGCCAGCCCGGCAAGACCGTAGCCGACCCGGCGCATGGCCTGTGCCCCGATCAGGGCCGCGAACACCGCGAGGATGACCAGGACGCCGCTCACCAGGACGAGCTTGTCGTGTGACCCGAACGCCGAGATGGCGAAGTTCTTTACGGGGGGCGGGGTAAGGTCAATGGCCATGCTGCCGACGGCGGCCACGGGTGAGCCCTGCGGCCTGGCGAAGCCGGAAACGAGCTGGCCCACGCTGACCGCGACGAAGCCGGTAATCAATCCAGCCAGCAGGCCTTGGCCGGTGCGTCGTCTGTTATAAGGAGCGCTCACAGCATCTATTCGTAGCCCATCGCAATCCGGATTGCCTTGTCCGGGACCAAGCCGGTCAGGCATTGGTAACGAATAAGGAACGTGGGAGTGAAGGATAGCCGGTCGTGGCCGCCCCCGGATGACCCGGGAGAAGGCCAGCCGCCGGCCCGGGGCCAGCGGCAGACCGGGCATGGTGGTGACCTCGGTGCGCTGCTGGCCCGGGTGGCTCGTGGCGACCAGCCCGCGTTCGAGGCGGTCTACGACAGCGTCGCCGGCCAGGTCTTCGGCGTGGCCCGCAGCGTGCTGCGCGATCCGGCGCAGGCCGAGGAAGTCGCCCAGGAGGTCTTGCTCGAGGTGTGGCGCACCGCGTCCCGCTTCGAGGCTGGCCGGGGCAGCGGGACGGCGTGGGTGATGATGCTCGCGCACCGCCGCGCGGTCGATCGGGTCAGATCGCGGCAAGCCTCAGCGCAACGGGAGATCCGCGCTTCCTCCCCGGACATCGATTACGACGTCGTGGCGGAGACCGTTGAGGGCCGTTTGGACGCGGAGCGGGTTCGCAAGTGCCTGGGCGGCCTCACCGAACTGCAGCGGGAGTCGATCACCCTCGCCTACTACGGTGGCTACACCTACCGTGAGGTGGCCGGCCTGCTCGAAGTGGCGGTGGGCACGGTCAAGACGCGGATGCGGGACGGCCTTATCCGGCTCCGTGACTGCCTGGGGGTGGACGGGTGAAGATCCGCCGGACCGATCCGCACACCCTGCTCGGCGCGTACGCGCTCGACGCTCTCACCGGAGCCGACCGGGCCCGGTTCGCGCGGCACCTGGGAGTGTGCGAGTCCTGCCGCCAGGAGGCCTGGGGCATGCAGGAGGCCACGGGACGGCTGGGGAGCGCCGCGATCACTCAGCCGCCGGACCGGCTACGGGAACAGGTGCTCGCCACCGCGGCACGGACCCGCCAGCTGCCGCCGCTGACGCGGGAGACCTCCGCGTGGCCGGGCCGCCGCTGGGGCATGGCGGTCGCGTGCGGGTTGTTCGCCGTCGCCTTGGCGTTCGGCGGCATCGCCATCAACATGAAGCACCAGCTCAGCCAGGAGCAGGCGCACACCGGGGCGATCGCCGGTGTGCTCAACGCGCCGGACGCCACCATGATGACGGCCCGGGCGGTCGATGGCGGAACGGCCACGGTGGTGATGTCCCACCTCGATGGTGCGCTGGTTTTCACGGCGGCGAGGCTTCCGGCCCTGCCGTCGTCGAAGCGGTACCAGCTGTGGCTGATGGGTTCCGGCGGAGCCCGCCCGGAGGGGATGTTGCCGGCACCGCACCAGGGCGTGACCGCGCCCATGGTCGTGGAAGGCCTCGCCGCCGGGGAAAAGGTCGGCCTGACGGTGGAATCAGCGGGCGGCGCCAAGCACCCGACGTCCCGGCCGATCCTGCTGCTCTCGCTGCATTCATGAGGGGCTGCCCTCCTGAGGCCAGCCCGCACGAGGTCAGTCGGCGAACGTCCAGCGGGTCGGTGAGCCGGTGAAGTCCCCGTGCACCATGCCGAAGACGCGCTCCGGGCGGACCGAGAACGTGGCGTGCGGGGCGCCGCTGTCCGGGCGGATGCTGGCCACCCAGTAATTCTGTGCACTCGTCAGTCGCTGAGCGGCCCACGACCAGGGAAGCAGTCCGCTGCCCTCGTCGGCGGCCGCGATTCCGTAGCCGGGCATAAAGGGCCTGCTCACCAGAGGGAGCTTCATGCCACCCAGGCATACCCTTAGCGTGCCCCGGCCGGATGCCATTTGGGTGATCCTGTGCCCGCCGATCCGACTGGTTCCGGTTGCCGCGGCGGCAGGCTAACGTGGGGACCCGTGAAAGCATCTCCCGAGGCGCAGCTGCGGCTGCTTGAGCTGGCCGACCTGGACGCTGAACTCGGCCGGCTGGACCATCGTCGGCGCATCCTCCC
>DAIRVB010000012.1:0-16289 GCA_036803065.1 Streptosporangiaceae bacterium | reverse complement strand
CTGCCTGAGATGGGCCGGGTCTGGAGCGAGGCCCACAAGTACGAGCTGTGGTGCCACGTGGAGACCCTCGTCCTCGAGGCCCACGCCAAGGCCGGGACGGTGCCTGACGAGTCCGTTCCGGCGGTGCGCGCGGCGGTTCCGCCCACCCCCGAGGCGGTCGCGACGGTGGAGGCCGTCACCGGGCACGACGTGATCGCGTTCCTTACCGCGTGGGCGGACAACACCACCCCCCGTTCCGCGGCCGCCTGGGTGCACTACGGGATGACCTCCTCGGACCTGCTCGACACCGCCCTCGCGGTGCAACTGGCCGAGGCCAGCGACCTGCTGCTGGCCAAGGCTTCCCGGCTGGTCGCGGCGCTGCGCGAGCATGCTCTCGCGCACCGGGACACGTTGCGGGTGGGCCGGACGCACGGCATTCATGCCGAACCAGACATCTGGGGGCACCGGGTCGCGGACTTCGCGTTCGCGGTGGCGCGCTGCCGGGACCGGCTGGGCCGGGCCCGCGACGCGGTCGCGGTCGGCAAGCTGTCCGGCCCGGTCGGCACGTACTCCAACATCGATCCCGCCATCGAGGCCACGGTCATGGCCGAACTCGGGCTCCGTCCGGCCGACGTGGCCACGCAGGTGGTGTTCCGAGACGGCATCTCCGAGTGGGTGTCCGTGCTCGCGCTGCTGGCCACGGCGTGCGAGGCGATCGCGCTGGAGGTCAGGCACGGCCAGCGGACCGAGGTCGCGGAGTTGGCCGAGCCGTTCTCCGCGGGCCAGAAAGGCTCGTCGGCGATGCCGCACAAGAAGAACCCGATCCGCTCCGAGCGGATATGCGGCCTGGCCCGGGTGGTCCGGGGCTACGTGACGCCGGTCATGGAGGGGATGGCGCTCTGGCACGAGCGGGACATCTCGCATTCCAGCGTGGAGCGGGTGGCATTGCCTGACGCGGCCATCGCCACCGACTACCTGCTGCACCTGACCAGCGGCCTGGTTGAAGGGCTGGTCGTAGACAAGGCCCGGATGGCAGCCAACCTGCAGTCCACCGGCGGCCTGATCTACACCTCCAGCGTCCTGCTCGAGCTTGTCGCCGCCGGGATGTCCCGGGAAGACGCCTACGCTCTGGTCCAGGCCGCTGCCATGGTCACCTGGGAGACCGGGACGCCGTTGCGCGAGACGCTCCGCGCCGAGGCCGCCGCGCGTGGTCAGGCACTCGATGAGGCCAGGCTGGACGAGGCCTGCCGGCCCCGGCGCTACGTCGAGCGGCTCGGGCCGGTGTTCGACCGGCTGGAGCGCCTGGCATGAAGCACGCCACCCCCCGGGCCGCGCCTTCGCGGACAGGCCCGGGGCACGGTCGGCACTTCCGGGAGGTGGCGTGAAGCACCTCTATTCCGGCAAGGTCCGGGAGGTCTACGAGACCGACGACGGCGTGCTGCTGCTCGTCGCCACCGACCGGGTCTCGGCCTACGACCACGTGCTGGCCACGCCGATACCGGACAAGGGCAAGATCCTCACTCAGCTCTCGCTGTGGTGGTTCGGGCAGCTCGCCGACGTTGTCCCCAATCACCTCGTGACCGCCGATATCCCGGCCGAGTTCGCCGGGCGGGCCATGGCCTGCCGGAAACTGTCGATGGTGCCCGTGGAGTGCGTCGCCCGCGGCTACCTGACCGGGTCCGCGCTGGCCGAGTACCGGCGGGCAGGCGCGGTCTGCGGGGTCGCGCTGCCGCCCGGGCTGGTCGAGGCGTCCAGGTTGCCCGAGCCGGTATTCACCCCCGCGACCAAGGCACCCAGGGGTGAGCATGACGAGAACATCTCCGCTGCTGCTGTCGCCGCCACGGTAGGCGCCGACGTCGCCAGCGAGCTTGAGCGCATCACCCTGGAGGTGTACCGGCGCGGCGCGGCCGTCGCCGGGGCGGCGGGCCTGATTGTGGCCGACACGAAGATTGAGCTCGGTTTCGATGCCGAGGGCAGGCTCCTGCTGGCAGACGAGGTACTGACCCCGGACTCGTCCAGGTTCTGGCCGGCTGACCAGTGGCAGCCAGGCCGGCCACAGCGCTCGTTCGACAAGCAGATCGTCCGCGACTGGCTAGACTCACCGGAGGCCGGCTGGCAGCGGCGGGACACCGAGCCGCCTCCGCTGCCCGGCCATGTGGTCGAGCGGACCCGCACGTCCTACATCGAGGCTTATCAGCGCATCACCGGACGACGATGGGAGTGACCTCTGTGACAGCCCAGCGGGACGCCGCGCAGCCAGTTGTACGGGGTGAGCACGCCACGCACCCGGGTGACGAGCGATTCCCGCGCCAGCCGGTGGAATACTGGGATCTGTATGCACCAGGCTTCCCGCTGGCCAGGCAGGCTGACGCTGGCGAACCCACTGCGACGCCCGGCCGCGAGTCAGGCATCGCGTACCCGAGGGACAGGAGCTTGAGCTCTATGACCATTGGCCCCGAAACCTGCTACCGCGTGCGAGGCGGTATCCCCTTGCAGGGCACGGTCTTCGTGCAGGGCGCCAAGAACGCTGCGCTCAAGATGATCGCGGCGTCCCTGCTGACCGCCAAGGGGCGGACGGTACTGCGGAATGTGCCGCCGATCGAGGACGTGCGCAGGGCGGTAGAGCTGGCCCAGGCGGTCGGCGCGGTGGTCAAGTTCCATGAGGCCGAACGGACCCTCGTGGTGGACGCATCCCGGCTGACCAGCCCGGTGCTGCCGGCCGAGATCGCGCGCAGGTTCCGCGGGTCGGTGCTGTTCGTTCCCGCGCTGCTGCACCGGCTGGGCGAGGCCGTCATCGAAGGCATCGGCGGATGTAATCTGGGCGACCGCAACCTCGACTTCCACTACCGGGGCTTCGCCCGCCTGGGTGCCACTGTGGAGGAGGGCGAGGACAGGATCCACATCAAGGCTGGCCATCTCCGCGGCGCCCATCTCTACCTGGATACCCCGTCCCACACGGGCACCGAGAACCTGATCATGGCGGCGTCCCTGGCCCCGGGAACCACGGTGATCGACAACACGGCGCTGGAGCCCGAGGTCTTGGATGTCATCGCCTTCCTCACCAAGATGGGCGCGGACATCAGGGGGGGCGGCACCGGGTTCGTCACGGTCCACGGCGTGTCTGAGCTGACCGCGACCGAGCACACGGTGATGTCCGACCGGATCGACGCGGGCGTATTCGCCATGGCGGCGGCGATTACCGGCGGCGAGTTGAGCCTGGTGGGCGCCTCCCTGGAGCACTTCGGCGTGGTCCGCTGGAAGCTCGAGCAGATGGGCGTGGAGTTCTCGTCCACCGGCGCGGTGCTGCAGGTCCGGCGGGAGCGCACGCTGCGGCCGATCAACGTGATCACGAGTCCGTACCCCGGGTTCGCCACCGACCTGCAGTCGCCGATCATGGCACTGGCCTCCCTGGCCGATGGTACGAGTTATATCCGGGAAACGATCTTTGACGGCCGCTACACGCTCGTCGGTGAGCTCAACAAGCTCGGCGCGAAGGTCGAAGTGGACGGCGGCAACGTGGGCATCGTGCACGGCCCGTCCACCCTCAAGGGGACCAAGGTCGTGGCCCACGACCTGCGCACCGGCATCGCGCTGATCCTGGCCGGGCTCTCCGCCGAGGGAGAGACCGTGGTCGCCCCTGGCTACCTGATCGACCGGGGGCACGCCAACATCGTCGAGCGGCTGTCCGCACTGGGCGCCGACATCACCGCCGAGCCTAGCGGCTGACCAGCCGGCCGCGACGCTCCACGGGTCCCCTGGCGCCGCGGGCTGCCCGCCAGAAGCGCCAGATCCCGCATGAATCCGGAGTGAACGCCCGAATTTGTGACATAGATTCCGTTCTGATGCCTCAAGGGCTAGTTGCGAATATACGATCGTGCAATCGCACAGCGTAAGGGTCGGACAGTGAGTGCTCAAGAAGTGACACCGCGCATGGCTGGCGGCCAGTTAGTGCCCGTGCCGGGCCGGATCGCCGGTCGTCCGGGTGGCCCCCGGTGACAAGCCAGCGACAGCCCTCAGCTGAGCTCACCATAGGTGTCATCGGCCCGCACGACCTCGTCGAGCGGGTCATGCTGTCTGGTGCGGCCGCTGCGGGACCGCATGGCACCGGGTCGGCACAGTCCGGCACCGGCCTGCCGCCGGGGCAGGCCGGTAGTGGGACGGGGCTGGCCAGGCGGCTTATCGCCGCGGCGTACCGCAGCGAGCAGGAAGCGGCCGACAAGGTCCTCCGGCTCGGGACAACTGTCGACGCCTGTCTTTTCGCCAGCCAGGTGCCCTACGAGTACGCCCGCCGGGCGGGCGCCCTGCGGGCGCCGGCGACCTACGTGCCGCTCAGCGGCAGCGCCCTGTACGCCGCGCTGCTGCGCGCCACCCGGGACGGCGGCCATGACCTGAGCCGGATCAGCGTGGACGTCCTGAGCCGGATCGATGTAGAGGACGCGTACACCGAGCTTGGCGTGGCCACCGGGAACGTGCATGTGCGTGAGGATGCCGCGAGCGCGGCCACGCTGGCCGCCTTCCACGAGCGGCTCTGGCGCCGGGAGGAGATCTCGGTCGCCTTCACGTGCCTTGACTCGGTCGCCCAGCGGCTGTCGGCGGCTGGGATTCCGGTGCTCACCGTGCGGCCCACCGGCAGCGCTATCCGGTCTGCGTTGCGCACCGCGACCCTGCTCGGCGCGCATCGCAGGCTGGAAGAGGCGCAACTCGCGGTGACCGTCGTGGAGGTACCAACGCTACGCGACACGACGCGGCGGTCGGCGCCGCGGCCGTCACGGGAGGAACTGCGGCTCACCGTGCACCGGTTCCTGGTGCAGGAAGCCCAGCGGATGCACGCCTCGGTGAGCCCGCTGAGCGACCATTGCTTTCTCGTCACTGCCACCCGCGGGTCCCTGGCCGCGGCGACCGACGGATTCCGGGTGCCGCCCTTCACCGAACGCGCCCGCACCGAGCTCGGCATCGTGGTGGAAGTAGGTGTCGGCATGGGGCGGACCGCGCAGGATGCCGAGACGCACGCACACGCGGCGCTTTCCCGCTCGCATACGGGCCCAGGCACCCGCGGATTTGCCCTGGACCGGGAGGGGCACGCGCTGGTGCCCGCGCCGCGTCACCCCACCGCCACCGCCGCCGCGGCGGCGGCCAGCAGGCCGCGGGGCCTGGAGACGCTGGCCCGGCTGGCGGACAAGCTGGCGGCGGCGGAGGGCGCGCTGGTCGTGGACGCGGAGACGGCGGGCCGCCTGCTCGGCGTCACGCCTCGGACGGCCAGGCGGCTGCTGCACGGCCTGGTCGAGGAAGGGCTGGCGTGGCCTTTGCCGCCGAGCCGGACACCGCAGCCAGGTCGGCCGCGCCAGTTCTACCGGCTGGTCACCGAGAAGCTGGAACGCCGCGCCGCCCGCTGATGCCTGCTAGCCCGGGGGCGCAGCGTCTCCCCGGGGATACCCCGGACCCATGGCCGGACCCCGCGGCTTTCCGCTGACTCAGGCCCTCGACGCCGGCGCGGCGGCCTGACCCGGTCGGCGCCCTTCGTTAGTGACGGCGCGGATACGCCAGCGCTACCTCGAGGAACGCGTCGTTGTCGTCGTGATCACCGATCGAGACGCGAGCACCCTCCGCGCCGAAGGCCCGGACGCTGACCCCGGCCCGCTCGCAGGCCGCGGCGAAGTCCTGCGTGTCCTCCGCAAGCCGCAGCCAGACGAAGTTGGCCTGGGTCGGCGGCACAGTCCAGCCCTGGGCGAGCAGTTCGTCACCGACCCGATCCCGTTCCTTGACCACCACTGCGACCCGCTCCAGCAATTCAGCTTCCGCGGCCAGCGAGGCGATCGCCGCGGCCTGCGCGATGGCGTTCACCGTGAACGGCAGCATCGTCTTGCGGACCGCCCCGGCCACGGCGGGGTGCGCCACCATGAAGCCAACCCGCAATCCGGCGAGGCCGTACGCCTTCGAGAAGGTCCGCAGCACCGCCACGTTCGGCCGGCCGGCGTAGAAGGCCATTCCGTCGGGCACATCCGGGTCGCGCACGTACTCCGCGTAGGCCTCGTCCAGCACCACCAGGCAGTCAGCGGGCACCTGGTCAACAAACTCCGCCAGCCCGGCTGAGTGCACCACGGTCCCGGTCGGGTTGTTCGGGTTGCACACGAAGACCACCCGCGTGCGCGGCGTGATGGCCAGAGCCATTTCGTTGAGGTCATGGGTTTCGTTGTGCAGCGGCACCCGGACCGATGCTGCCGCGGACAGATCGACCAGCGTCGGGTAGGCCTCGAACGAACGCCACGCGTAGAGCGCCTCGGCCCCTGGTTCGCCGACCGCCTCCAGCAGTTGCTGGGTGACGCCGACCGAGCCGCAGCCGACCGCAACGTGGTCCTGCGGGACGGCGAAACGGTGCGCGATCGCCTCGGTCAGGGCTGCCGCGCCGTTGTCGGGGTACCTGTTGACGCCACGCACGGCCGCTGCGATGGCCTCGGACACCGACGGCAGGGGGCCGAACGGGGACTCGTTGGAGGACAGCTTGACCGACCTGCCGTCCGGGCCACTCACCCGGCGGCCCGGCTGGTAGGGAGCAAACTGATCCAGGACGCGGCGGAATCTGGGCGATCCTCCTGACACTGGTGTCCTCCCGTTGGCATTCATGGCTCAGTCAATGATCGCAGAACCTGCCCGAACGTCGCGTGCATCTCTTCGCTGAACAGCCGCGTTGCGGGCCTCCGCCACCCAGGATGCCGCCCCGTCCACCCTGGCACGGGCGGTGCCGCACTGCGGACATAGCACCCATGACACTTACCCTGAGTGGCTACGGCTTAGTAGAGTGACGGAGTGAACCGACTAGGCGATCTCGAACGCGCGATCATGGACGTGCTCTGGGAGAGCCAGGCACCACTCACCGTGCGCCAGGTAGGCGGTCGTTTGATTGATCGCGACCTTGCCCACACCACCGTGATGACGGTCCTCGACCGGCTGGCCAAGAAGGGGTTCGCCCGGCGCGAGCGGGATGGCCGTGCGTGGCTGTACCGTGCGGCGGCGAGCCGGGAAGCATACGTCACGGAACTCATGCTGAACGCGCTTGACCAAACTGGCGACAGGTCGGCTGCCCTGGCCAGTTTCGCGAGCCGGGTGACGGATACTGAGGCACAGGTACTTCGCCGTGCCCTGGAGGCAGGCGGAAAGTCCGCCAGGAGCTGAAGGTCCGTGCTATCCCCTGTTCTCGTTCTCGCCTCCGTCGCGGTCGGCATCGTCCCCGCCGCCGCGGGGCTCGCGGCTGCGGGCTGGCCGCGCCGGTCCCCGGCCGCAGCCATCCTGCTGTGGCAGGCACTCGGTCTCGGCTGGGGCCTCGCCGCGGTCGGTGCCCTGGCCGGGCTGGGCGCGGCTCCCGGGGGATTTGGGGTGGCCGGAGGTGCTCTCGCGGTGGCTACCGGGGCCGTCCGGGACATCGGGTCCAGCGGCGCGCCCCCGGATCTCGTCGCGGCGCTGCGGCTGCTCTGCCTGGCCGCCGGGGCCGCGCTGCTGACCCTGCTCTGCTGGGTTCTGCTGGCCGCGTCCGCCGCGGTGCTGCACGCCCGGCGACGGCAGCGCGCACTGCTCAGCCTGCTGGCGCACGGGGATCCCAAGGTTCCCGGGGCACTCGTGGTTGACTACCCGGATGCCGCCGCCTACTGCGTCCCCGGGCTGCGTTCCCGGATCGTGATCAGCGCGGGCGCCCTGGCCGTTCTCGATCAGGCTGAACTCGCCGCGGTCCTCGCCCACGAACGGGCCCACCTGCGGGAAAGACACGACCTGGTGCTGCTGCCCTTCACCGCCCTGCGCCGGGCCTTCCCCCGGTCCGCTGCGGCGCTCCAGGCTCATACCGCGGTCGCGCTGCTGGTCGAGATGCTGGCCGATGATCACGCGCTCAGGCACCGCCCCGCCCGGGAGCTTGTCACCGCGCTGATCCGGGTCGGGGCGGCCGGAACCGGGAGCACCCCGGCCGGTGCTCTCGCCATAGGCGCCCAGGACAGCGAAGTGGCCGCGCGGGTGGCCCGGCTGCTTGAGCCCGCCCCTGGGCTCTCGGCGCCCGCGCTCACCCTGGTTGGCGTGGCCGCCGTGCTGCTCGTCGCCATCCCGGCAGCGCTGCTTGTCCTCCCGATCTGACAGTCCTTCCGATCTGAGCTGCCCGGTATCTGGCCGGGGCCCGGCAGTAGGCTTCCGGCGTGGGTGAAACTCAATGGCGCACGCATCGGCTCGAACTCGACGACCAGAGCCTGCGTGAATGGGATGCCGTGGTGCTGGCCGCGGAACCCGACGGGATAGTGCTGGACCGGTCCGCGTTCTACCCCGGAGGCGGCGGCCAGCCGCCCGACCACGGCGTCCTGCTCTGGGGCGGAGTGCAGACCCGGATCGCGGGCGCACGCAAGGCCGATGACCTCTACCTGATCCCGGAGCCGGGCGATCCGCTGCCGGCCGCGGGCACGGCCGTGCGCGGCGCGGTCGAGGACGAGCGCCGGACCGCCCTGATGCGGACGCATTCGGGGCTGCACGTGCTCTGCGGGGTTGTGTTCCGGGACTTCGGCGCGCTGGTCACCGGCGGGAACATGGAGCCGCTGACCGCACGGATGGACTTCGATCTCCCGGAGGTGCCGGCCGGCTTCAAGGAGACAGTTGAGGCGGCATGCAACGCGGAGATCGCCGTCGGCCGGCGCATCGACGTGCGGGTGCTACCCCGCGATGAGGCGCTCGCCATTCCTGACATCATCCGGACCGCGACCAACCTGATCCCGCCCGATGTACCCGACGTCCGGATCATCGACATTGTGGGCCTGGATCAGCAGGCGGACGGGGGCACCCATGTCGCCTCGACCAGCCAGGTGGGCACGATCGAGGTCGTCAAGATCGAGAACAAGGGCAAGGGTTTCCGGCGGCTGCGCATCCGCATCGCGGACTAGTTCACCGCGCATCGCATCGCGGACCAGTTCACCGAGGGCCAGCCAGCGGGCTATTTCCGCCAGGACTACTTCACCAGGGGCCGTAGGGGCCGGAGTTCGTGCCCCCGCTCTTGGGCCCGCCGACCTTGGGCCGGACGTCGGTGAGGTAGATCGCAGCGGCCACGAACGCCGCGATGGGCAGGATGCCGATCGCGGATATGCCAATGGCCAGGGCGCTGAAGTACAGCCCGATCACCGCTGCCACCCCGAGGATGATCAGCCACAGCGGCTTGGTCTGCTTGCCCGCCGAGACAAATGCCTGCGCGGGCCGACGCAGCGCGTCAACGAAGGCCCACACCTCGGCGACGAACGCGCCGAGGGAAAGGACCTTGAAGAACCAGTAGAGCGGGGTGTAAGCCCCAGACATCGCGAACACGATCCCAGGCTATCCGGTCCGGGCGGAACTTGGGGACGACTGCCGATTCCGCCCGTTCCGCCCGGACCAGAAGTAGCCTGCCGCGAACACGAGCCCTACCTGGCCTTCCCGTTCCCGGCGCTCTTGCCGGCCGTAGTGCTCTTGCCGGCCGCAGCGCTCCTGCCAGTGGCAGTGCTTTTGCCAGCCACGGCACTCTTGGCGGCCGCGGTGTTCTTGCTAACCACGGCGCTCTTGCCAGCCACCGTGCTCTCGCCAGCCGGAGCGCCCTGGCCCAGGGCGTGGTTCCCAGCCAGCGCGCCCTTCCCGGCCAGCACGCGCTCGCCACGGACAGCCAGATGGTCGTAGCCCCGCGCCGCCTTGGCCCGCGCGGTGGCCACGACCTCGCTGGCCCGGCTCGGCAGCGCTGTCACGGATACCTCCGGCCGCCACCGGGCGATCTCGCTGGCCCGGCTCGGCAGTGCTGTCACGGATACCTCCGGCCGCCACCGGGCGATCCGCGCGGGAAGCTCGCGCAGCGCCTCAGAAGCCAGCGCACCAGCGCCGGCCGCCGCTTGCAGCGGCTTGCTGCTGGTCAGTTTGCGCATTTCGGTTGTCACGTCGATGGCACGATTCATGCCAGGTCACCCTCTCCCGGCCTGCCCGCAACGGCAGGCCTCACGTTTCGGTTGATCGCGCCCGCCCGGGGAACGAGTCGTCGCCGGACGCCTGCGGTCCCTCGCCCGCCAGCGGATCGTCGTCGTCGTCCTCCACGACCAGCCCCCGCGCCCTGCCGTGGCCCACGCTGGCCACCAGTCGCTCCGCCGTCATGCCGGCGTCCTCAATCGCGGCCGCCCCCGCAATCTCGTCAGCAGCCGCGGCCGCGCGAGCGGCCGTCTCCTTGCGGAAGGAGTCGAAGATCTCCAGGAGCACCTGTTTCTGCCGCTCGGTGAGGCCGGTTTCGGCGAGCACGGCTACCCGGACCCCTGAGTCCGGCGGCCGTTCCTCCAGGATTCCGGCCTGCACGTAGAGCGCCTCGGCGGAGATCCGCAGGCCCTTTGCGATCTGCTGCAATATCTCGGCGCTCGGTCTGCGCAAGCCCCGTTCGATCTGGCTGAGGTACGGGTTGGAGACACCCGCTGCGGCCGCCAACTGGCGAAGCGAAATCTTCGCCTGCTCACGTTGCTCGCGGATGTACTCGCCGATCGAACTCACATTCATGGGGCTCACGCCGACAGTGAATCAAACTCCGCTTGCAATTGCAAACGCCCTGGCTAGCACCCGGGACCCGGGCGTCAGAACGGAATCCTTACCCGCACCTCACCCACCACCCTGTCCCCGCCGACGACAGGAACGGCCGCGATCCGCTCCAGCGCGGCACTGTCTACGCCGGCCTCGCCGGCGGCACCGTCTAGGCCGGCCTCGCCGGCCATGCCCAGGGTGCGCAGCAGCGCCACGGTGAGTGGTGGCCTGGCGCGGGCGGCACCATCCTCGATCTTGAAGGCCACGGCGCGGCCGTCGGCCAGCGCGAACCCCTCGACCCCTTCGGCGCCGGACTTCAGCAGCAGTCCAGGGACGGCCGCCATCAGCGCGCGTTCCGGCCGTGTGCTGCCCGATGTCCAGTCGGGGTAAGCCCGCATCGCATCGGCGACCTTGCGCTGCGCCGATCCAGGTTCGGCCTGGGTCATGGCGCGAAACGCGCGGGCCACGCCGATCAGGGACAGCGCGAAGAGCGGGGCGCCACAGCCGTCCACGCCGACCGCGGCCACCCGCTCACCGGCCAGATCCTCCACCGCGGCGCGGATTCCCACCTGCAGCGGGTGATCGGGATCGAGGTAGCTGCTCGTCGGCCAGCCAGCCAGGACGCAGGTGGCGAGCATGGCCGCGTGCTTGCCTGAGCAGTTCATGTACGCGCGCTCGGCGGCACCGCCGAGCCGCAGCAGCGCCTGTTGTGCGCCTTCGTCCATAGGCAGCGCAGGCGGGCATCGCAGCGCACCAGTGCCGAGGCCGGCCCGGGCCAGGATCTCGTGCACCCCGGCGATGTGGAAGTCCTCACCGGAATGGCTGGCGGCCGCCAGCGCGAGCAGCTTGCCGTCGGCGTCCAGGCCACAGCGGACCATCCCAGCCGCCTGCATCGGCTTGTTCGACGATCGGGGGAACAGCGGCTCAGCCACCTCACCGGCCCGATGCAGCACCTGGCCGTCGGCACCCAGCACGACCACGGCACCACGGTGCCTGGACTCGGTGAAGCCGGACCGGACTACCTCGGCCAGGATCGGGCTCTCAGCGACGGCCGTTCACCCCGAGCATGACGCGAGCCTCATCGGGCCGCATCGGCGGCCGCTGGGCCAGACAGGCCAGTGCGGCGGCGCGTTCCACAAGCTCCGCATTGCCGGTGACCGGCCGGCCTCGCGCGAACGAGGTCGTGTCCTCCATGCCAACGCGCAGGTGGCCCCCGGCGGCAAGCGCGGCGAGCAGCACCGGGAGGGTGGCCCGGCCCACCCCGGTGGCGGACCAGGTGGCCCCCTCGGGCAGCGCCGCCACCGCCGCAGTCAGTGTCGCCGCGTCGCCTGGCATCCCTCCGGGCACCCCCATCACCAGGTCACAGTGCACATGACCGCCATGCGGGGCGCCGAGGTCGGCCAGCAGCCTGTGCAGCGTTGCCGCGTGGCCCAGATCGAAGATCTCGAACTCGGGCACCACACCGAGTTCCTGGGTCCGGGCGTACAGGTCACGGATGAACGGCCACGGGTTCGCGAACACTTCATCACCGAAATTCACGGTCCCGCAGGTGAGCGAGCAGGCGTCGGGCGCCGCGTCCAGCACGGCCAGCCGGTCTTCGAGGCTGTCAGTGACCGCTCCCCCGGTCGAGAGTTGCACGATCAGGTCGGTGCTCTCGCGCAGCGCCAGCACCGTGTCCTTCAGCCGGGCCAGGTCCAGCGTCGGGCGTGCCTGATCGTCCCTGATGTGCACGTGGATCACCGCAGCTCCGGCCGCCCGGCACTGCTTCGCGGCGCCGACCAGTTCGCCGAGAGTGACGGGCAGCGCCGGGACCGCCGCCTTGTCGGACTCGGCCCCGGTAGGAGCGACCGTGATGAGCGTCGCTGCCTGGCCGGTCACGACGGCGGGCAGCGGTTCTGCCGGACTGCTCGAAGTCATGAGGGAAGGATGCCCGCTCAGCCGGCCGTCGTCCAGCACACGGGCCATGGCGGGCTAGCGCCGGCCACCGGCCAGTGCGGGCTAGCGCCGGCCTGATGAGGCGGAACCCTGGGCCGCGCCCGCCCGGGGTGGGTCCGGCTGGCCGAGGTGTTTCCGAGCGAACTCGAGCGACTCGGCCAGGTCCGCCTGCCGCTCCTCCCTGGTCGCGGCGCGGCGCGTATTCACCTCAAGCACGACCGTTCGCGTGTACCCCTCCGATGCCAGCCTCGTCAGCAGCGCCGCGCACGGCTGGGTGCCGCGCCCAGGGACCAGATGCTCGTCCCGGTTCGGAACGCCCGTTCCATCGGCGAGGTGCACATGCGCGAGCCTGCCGCCCAGCTCGTCGGCCATTTCCAGCGCGTCAGACCCGGACACCGCGGTGTGCGAGAGATCCAGGGTGACGTGCGGGTAGTCCTCGGGGACCGGGTTCCAGCCCGGGGCATACGGCGCGACCTCCGCGCCGCCCGCCCGCAGCGGGAACATGTTCTCCACGGCGAAGACGACGTCGGCTTCTTCCTCCATCCGCGCCAGCCCGGCCATGAAATCCTTGGCGTACTCCCGCTGCCAGCGGAACGGCGGATGCACGACGATCACCCGCGCGCCAAGCTCCTCGGCGACCTGCTTGGCCTTGACCAGCTTGCCCCATGGCTCGCGGCCCCAGACCCGCTGAGTCACCAGCAAGTTGGGAGCGTGGATAGCCAGGACGGGAATGCCGTGGTAGTCGACGAGCCTGCGGAGCACGTCCACGTCCTGGCTGACCGCGTCGGCGGAGACCATTACCTCGACGCC
Source organism: Streptosporangiaceae bacterium (assembly GCA_036803065.1). GTDB lineage: Bacteria > Actinomycetota > Actinomycetes > Streptosporangiales > Streptosporangiaceae > JAWWPY01. Next base: position 3,026 of record DAIRVB010000012.1, on the reverse strand, counting down.
GTCGTAGCCGAGGCGGGCCGCCGCTTCGAACGCATCGGGCGCCCTATCCGGGAAGACCGATGCGGTGGAGAGCGCCACCTGACATCTGGGCGTCACGGCGACATTGCTCAACGTGGCTCCTTCCAGGCACACGGAATAGTCTCGGGCCTCATGGCCAGCTTATGCGCCGCGGCCAGCCACAGCGTTCACCGCACGGCCCGTGGTGTGTCCCGCCCGGAGTGTCAGACCGGGCCGATACGGTGCCTGCCATGGCGAAGTCATCCGCGAGCGCGGCGTACCGGTGCGGCGAATGCGGCTGGCGCACGACCAAGTGGTCCGGGCGATGCGGCGAGTGCCAAGCCTGGGGCACGGTCGAGGAAACCACGATCCCGGCGTCGGCCCGGTCCCGGCTGGCCGCGAGCCGGCCGGTGTTGGCCGCTGCGCCCGCCCACCCCGCTCTCCGCATCGGGGAAGTGGACGCCAGCGCCGCGAGCGCCCGTCCCACCGGGCTCGACGAACTTGACCGGGTGCTGGGCGGCGGCCTGGTGCCCGGCGCGGTTGTGCTGCTTGCCGGTGAGCCGGGGGTGGGCAAGTCGACGCTGATCCTGGAGGCGGGAGCGCTGGCCTCGGCGGCCGGACCGGTTCTGTACGTAACCGGCGAGGAGTCGGCGGCCCAGGTGAGGCTGCGCGCGGACCGGGTTGGCGCGCTAGGCAAGAACCTCTTCCTCGCCGCCGAGACCGACCTGTCCGCGGTACTCGCCCATGTGGCGGCGGTCAAGCCGGACTTGCTGATCATCGACTCGGTGCAGACGATCACAGCGGACGGGGTGGACGGCACCCCGGGCGGGGTCACCCAGATCCGGGAGGTCACGGCGGCCCTCATGGCGGTGGCGAAGCAGCAGGAAGTCACCACGGTGCTGGTCGGCCACGTCACCAAGGACGGGTCGATCGCCGGGCCCCGCGCCCTCGAACACCTGGTGGACGTGGTCCTGCACTTCGAGGGTGACCGGCACGCGCAGCTTCGCATAGTGCGGGCGCTCAAGAACCGCTACGGCCCGACAGACGAGATCGGCTGCTTCGACCTCGGCGAGTCCGGGCTGATTGGCTTGCCGGATCCCAGTGGGCTGTTCGTGTCGCAGCGGCGCGACCCGGTACCAGGGACATGCGTGACCGTTACCCTGGAGGGCCGTAGGCCGCTCCTGGCCGAGGTGCAGACCCTGGTGGCCGGGTCGGCACTGGACATCCCGCGCCGTGTCACCTCCGGCTTGGACGCGTCGAGGGTTGGCATGGTCCTGGCGGTGCTGCAGCGGCGCGCCGACCTCAAGATCGGCAAACAGGACGTGTACGCCGCGACCGTCGGCGGCGTGCGGCTGACCGAGCCGTCCGTTGACCTCGCCGTGGCGCTGGCCCTGGCGAGCGCGATAGCCAACCTCAGCGTGCCGGGCGGCCTGGTGGCAGTCGGGGAGGTGGGCCTGGCCGGCGAGGTACGGCGGGTCAGCGGGGTCCAGCGAAGGCTGGCGGAGGCCGAGCGGATGGGCTTCCGCCGAGCAATTGTGCCCGCTGGCTCCGACGGGCTGCCGCGCAGCACCGGGCCACGCAGCACCGGGCCAGGCAGGACGGAACCGTACAGCACCGGGCCGCACAGCACTGGGCCGCGCAGCACCGGTCAGGAGCGCGCCGGACACGGAGACGGGCAGCCAGCGCTCATCGACGTCATGGAGGTGGAAACCGTACGGGAGGCCATCGCGCTGGCATTCGGTGGCTGACGGCGCTCAGTGAGCCGGAGCGGGCGGGGCAGCTGGCCGAGCGGCAGCACGGAGCGTCCGGCGCGGATAGACTGACCGTGACCAGCAATCTCCCGGGGGTTCGGTGTCGCCAGGCAAGGGCCCAATCATCAGAGGCACAGATGAGCGCCGTTGGGCGGCCCTTGCCGCACTCGCTCCAGGCACCCCGTTGCGGGACGGCCTTGAGCGGATACTGCGGGGCAACACCGGCGCCCTGATCGTGCTCGGTGACGGGCACGTGGTCGATGAAGTGTGCACCGGCGGCTTCGAGCTCAAGGTCGGTTTCTCTGCGACCAGGCTCCGTGAGCTGGCCAAGATGGACGGCGCGATCGTGGTGGACGCGACGGCCGATTACATCATCCGGGCCGCCGTGCACTTGGTGCCCGACCCGGCCCTGCCCACTGACGAAGCCGGCACCCGGCACCGGACCGCGGAACGTGTCGCGAGGCAGACCGGTTACCCAGTCATCGCCGTCAGCAAGTCCATGCGGATCATCGCTCTGTACCTTGACGGCACCCGCTATGTGCTGGAGGAGCCGGCCGCGATCTTGTCCCGCGCCAACCAGGCGCTGGCGACTCTCGAACGGTACAAGCTCCGCTTGGACGAAGTCTCCGGTGCGCTAACCGCGCTCGAGATCGAGGATCTCGCAACCGTCCGCGATGTCACCGCCGTGGCCCAGCGCCTGGAGATGGTCCGGCGCATCGCGCGGGAGATCGAGGGCTACATGGTGGAGCTGGGCACCGACGGCAGGCTGCTCGCGTTGCAGCTCGACGAGCTGGTCGCGGGCAGCGACTTCGAGCGGCAGCTCATCGTCCAGGATTACCAGCCCGAGGCTGGCGAGCAGCTGGCCAGCCGGACCGCCGAAGTGCTCAATGAGCTGGCCGGTTTGTCCCCGGAAGAGCTGCTGGACGTGGCGACGGTGGCGCACGTCCTCGGGTTCGGCGGATCAGGAATGCTGGACCATCCGGTCAGCCCTCACGGGTATCGCCTGCTGGCTAAAGTGCCGAGGCTACCGAGGCATGCGGTGGAACGGCTAGTCGGGCATTTCGGCGGACTGCAGAAACTTCTTGCTGCGAGCGTCGATGAGCTTCAGCGAGTGGAGGGCGTGGGCGAAGCGCACGCCCGCGGCGCGCGGGAGGGCCTGTCCAGGCTGGCTGAGGTGTCGATCTTGGAACGGTACGCCTGACCAGCTGATCAGGGCACCGCTGATCAGGGCACCGCGACGCCCGCCCCGCGGAGCACGAAGACCACGGTGTTGCTCCT
>DAIRVB010000011.1:8457-16642 GCA_036803065.1 Streptosporangiaceae bacterium | reverse complement strand
CAGCTACCTGGGGCGCCTCCGGCACCACGTTACTCGGGGCGCCTCCGGCACCACGTTACTCGGGGCGCCGACCCACCAGGCCACGCGGCCGCTTGAGCGTTATCTTCACATTCGCCCCGGCATCCGGCGGCACCACGACCTCCTGCGTCGCGGGGACGCCTCCTGCGGTCAGCGGCACGTCCACTGGCACGGTCCGCTTGATGAGCGCCAGCCCGATAGGCCCGAATTCGTAATGGCGTGCGGCCGACCCGACGAAACCGACGGTGGCATCGGCCGTGGCCACCGGGTCGCCGTGGCTCGGCAGCAGGTCATCGCTCCCGTCCAGGTGCAAGAACGTGAGTCGCCGCGGGGGATGGCCGAGATTGTGGACCCGTGCCACCGTCTCCTGGCCGCGGTAGCAGCCCTTGCTGAGGTGAACCGCGGTCTCGATCCAGCCGACCTCGTGCGGGATTGTCCGGTGGTCAGTATCCAGTCCGAGCCGCGGCCGCTTCGCGGCGATCCGCAACGCCTCGAACGCCTGCATGCCCGCCGGCGCCACCCCGCGCTCCCGCAGGCCGGCCGCTACCGCGGCGAGCCGGCCGCGGTCAACGATCACATCCGTGCCGAACGCGCTCCGCAACGTGGCTGCCGTGCCGTCCGGCAGGTCCCCGGTATCTGGGCCCATCAGGGTGAGCACGGCATATTCCCCGGTGACGTCGGCGGGCTCGACCCTGAGCATGAACCGCATCGACTCCAGGAATTCGAGCAGCGGCACCACCGAGCCAGGTTCCATGTGCAGCCACACCGCGGATCCGTCATCGACCAGAGTCAAGTGGTGCTGCACGTGGCCGTTCGGGCTGAGGATGAGCGCCTCGGCGGCGGCACCGGGCGGGAGGTGCTCCAGGTCCTGGGTGGTGAGGCTGTGCAGCCAGGACAGCCGGTCCTGGCCGGTGATGCGCAGCACTCCCCGGTGAGAGCGGTCTACCAGGCCGGCTGAGAGGGCAAGCGCGCGTTGCTCGGCATAGGGGTCGCCATAGTGCGCGGCGACGCCTGTGTCGGGGCCTTCGGCAGGGACGGCGCCCTGGATCGCGAGCAGCGGGCTCTTCATGTCAGCCAGGCTATGTGATCGGCCCATGCTCCCCTGCGCGGTGGTGTGCCCTGATTGCCCGTCGGTGTTCGTTGATTGCCGTGTGTGCCTGATTCGGGTCAGCCGCCTTGCGCGGGCGCGCCCTGCGTGGCCGTGTTCGGCGCGGCCGTGTTCCGCTCAGCCCCGCGGCACTCCGCGCACTTGCCGAACACGGTGAGATGCCCGACGTCGGTCTCAAAGCCCTGGGTGTCGTTAAGCGCGGCGACGAGCGCGTTCACCGCATCCGGTCCGACCTGGGTCACCCGGCCGCATTGCGAGCAGACGAGGTGGACATGCTCCGCCTCGGCCGCCAGGTGATAGCGGGGTGCGCCGTGCCCGAGGTGCGTGTGCGTGACCAGGCCGAGTTGCTCTAGGAGTTCCAGCGCGCGGTAGATGGTCGAAATGTTCACGCCCCTGGCGGTCTGCTGGACGTCCGCGCAGATCGCCTCGGGAGTGGCGTGCTCCAGCTTCGTCACCGCTTCCAGGACCAGCTGGCGTTGCGGGGTGACCCGGTACCCGCGGGCCCGTAGCTCCTCATCCCACGCCTGCACCATGGGCTGAGAGTAACCCCGATTTCGTCATCGTTGGATCAGCGGGGTCATGCCCGCGCCGCCAGCCGGCCCGCTGACTCGCTGCCGCTCCGCGGCCCCGGCTCACGGCATGCGACGCGCCGGGCGCCTTACCCACTTGCCGACTAGGCAAGGCCTGACGTAATCTGCCGCCAACGCGGGAAAGGAGGTGGTCCACAGCATGCATAGCAGTAGGACTCGCGAGGTGGCTGTCCGCTAGCCGCTGTCCCGCCGAACGCACTGCCGTGGCGTTGCCGCACAGTGCGAATCATCGGTCAGGCGTGGGTCGGCATCGTCAGATGACCGGCTTACGTGCCGCAAGACGGCGACCGGCGAATACTCGGCAGACACCGAACCCCCGGGCTGGCCGGTCCGTCCAACCGGTCCCCGTGTGGCTCGCCCTCCGTTTTCGCGGAGCGGCTGTGCCCGCCGTGGCGTGAATCGCTGCGGCGCAGCAGTCGGCCGTGGCTGGGTGAACCGCACGAGAGCCGCCCGGGGGCTTTTACTTCTCCCCCGGATGCCGACTCCCGAGTGTCCTCCCGGGTACTCACCCTCCCCGGGCACTGGCTCCCCGGGCACTGGCTCCCCGGGCACTGGCTCCCCGGGCACTGGCTCCCCGGGACGCTGACTCCCTGGCACGGACTCCTCGCGGGCGCTGACTCCCCTGGCACGGACTCCTCGCGGGCGCTGACTCCCCTGGGTAGACCCCCAAGATCCCGACTTCCCCGGAGGTCGGCTCCTCCGGGACGCTAACTCCCCCGGTGCGGTCTCACACCCTGAGCCGGCCGGGCCTCTCCGGCCCCAGGCGGCCGGGCCGCCTTCATGATCACGGAATATTCCGGACGATGCATAGACCCAGAAATATTCCGTGATCACGCGGGAGAGCGCACGCTCCGCGCGGCTTGTACTGCCACGCGGCGCGGGTGGCTTGCCGCGCACGCGAAACTTTGCCTGCATATATTTACCCATTAGCGCACAATCGTGAATATTAGATAATTACACCCGAGGCTCTATTCGAATTCCTTCGACATCGGTGCTGAATCTCTGCGTATCTTACTTCCGGACTCTTTCATTACCGCGTAATGTTGTCAGGGCACATGGCCTAGCCGCGGGATCCAAGTCCCGAAAAATACCTTTCCTGAAGCTCCGGGTCAGGCGGCGTCCAAGTGGCCAGAACCACGGGTCATGCGCGGAACTGAACACGTTCCTCCTCGCTTGCCCTTCCGGGGAATGCGGCCCAAGCGTGGCCGCCGACTGGATTCCCGCGCACGAAAGGACGCTAGATGAGGAAGTTCCACGTTGCCGGTACCGCTGTCGCTGCACTGATCCTCGTGCTTATGGCCAGCGCCTTCGCGCCGCGCACCGCGGCCACGGCCACGGTAGCCACGACTGCTCCGGGCCCCGCCCTGCCCGGGCAGCCGATAGCGCTGGCCGGATGGCATCCCTCACCCGCGATAAGTTCCTCCAGCAACTCCAGCAGGATCGACTCCACCAACTGGGCGGGATACGCCGCTGCCCGCCCGGGCGCCGTGTTCCGGTACGTGCAGGCGACATTTTTCGTGCCCTACGTGGATTGCGTGCGCACCCCGAATGCCTTCTCTTCCCACTGGGTCGGGCTCGACGGCCTTAACAGCAGGACAGTCGAGCAGCTGGGTGTCGAGGCCGGCTGTTCCGGCACGAGTCCGCAATATTACGCATGGTACGAGATGTACCCGGGAAATGAAGCGTCCGCTTTCTTCGTGAAGCCAGGTAACTCGATCGTCGCGAGCGTCTACTACGACAAGCAGACCAAGATGTTCCTGCTTACACTGCGCGACACCACGACCGGGCAGCATTTCAGTCATTCCCTGAAATGTATGGCGACCTTGTGCCAGCGCGCGTCCGCGCAGATAATCAGCGAGTCGCCCGCCGACGGCTCAGGGCAGACCCTCCCGCTCGCGGACTACCGCGCGTCCAGTTTCTCCGGGATCTCCGTGACGGATTCGATCGGCCACCGCGGCACGCTGAGCTCGAGCCGGTGGAATACCTACGAAATCATCCAGGTCAACAGCTCAACCAACACCGTGGCGGCGCAGCCAACCTCTCTCTACCGGGGGACTGCGTTCAATGACTACTGGTTCCGGGAGAGCTGACCGGGGCGTTTGAGCTGCGCAGACAGGTGCGGCTGAAGCGGCTGGCCGTCCGCGGCCATGTCGTAAGCCCAGGCGAGGTCGGGGCCGACCATTCCGTAGAGCCTGTGCCCGGCCGTCACCTCCTTGGCGGAGGAGGTGCGTGCCACCACGTCCGTGCTCATCTCGATCTTCGTACCGGTCACCTGGCCCAGGTAGATCTCGGCGATCCCGGTCGGGTGCGCGAGCAGCACCTCCACCTGCCCGTCCGGCTGCGGACGCCAGTATCCGGTCTCAGTGCCCAGCGGGCGGCCCGGGCGGCCCTCGTCGTCCAGTAGCCAGCTACGGCTCGCATAGATGAGGAACGGCTTGCCGTTGTGGCTGAACACGATTTCCTGGCCGAACTGGAAGCTCTCGATCGTGGGGTAGCCGCCGACACCCGCTCCTTCCCAGCGCCCAAGGAGGAAGAGCAGCGGCCCCAGGTCGGGATGCGGCGGCGGCGTGTCCGCGTCAGGTCCGGGAGCGTGCTCCGGCCCGGCCTCGGGGCTAGGCATCGGGTGCGCCATCGGAGCTCTCGCCGCGAGTGGCCCGCAGCAGCCTCGCCGCCAGGAACACCGCCGCCACTATGACCGCGGCGAAGACCGCGACCAGGAGCACTCCGCTCACCATTCCTTGCATACCCGGCAGTGTACGGAGCGGCCCCCGGGCGGGGCGCCCGCCATGCCGACGGCCCGCCCATCACGTTAAAGTGCGTCCCATGACCGCGCGAAGCCTCGTCGTCAAGATCACTGCTGGCAAGGATGACCCGGAGCGCTGCAGTCAGGCGTTCAGCGTCGCTGCCACGGCCGTGGCCAGCGGTGTCCCTACCTCACTCTGGCTGACTGGCGAGGCCGCCTGGTTCTCGCTGCCCGGCCGGGCGGATGACTTCACCCTCCCGCATGCTCCGCCACTGGCGGACCTGCTCCAGGGCATCCTGGCGGGCGGCACGGTGACGCTGTGCTCGCAGTGCGCCGCACGGCGGGACATCACCCCCGAGGATGTCATCGAGGGGGTACGTATCGCGGGCGCACCGACCTTCGTCTCCGAGGTCTGCGCGGACGGCGCTCAGGCGCTGGTCTACTGACCCGCCGCCCTGCAGCTCAGCCTCCGGCTCAGCCCCGGCACGAACCCGGGCCCTCCGCCTCCGCCGCCCGGCGCTCAGCTGGGAACGGCGGCGAGACGCTCCTCACGGAGCCGGAGACTCCACTCCTCGTCGGCCGGCGCCAGCGCGTCGAGGGGGCCGACCACCCAGCTCAGCAGGAGATCCGCTAGGCCGGGGTTGCGCACGAGCGCTGGCCCATGCAGGTAAGTGCCGAGAATCCGGCCCGAATAGGCACCCTCGGTCCCATCCCCGTTGCCCACGCCTACCAGGACCCGGGCCAGCGGCGCCGCGTCCGGGCCGAGCTTCGTCACGCCCTGGTGATTCTCGAATCCGCTGAGCCGGGGCACGCCGAGGGCGGGGTCGACGTCAGCGAGGATCTCCCCGACCCCGCGCCGCTGCCCGCGGCCGCTCCGGATGTCGATGATCTCCAGGCCGGGAAGCGGCTGCCCGTCCTCGCCGCCGAACTCCGTTCCGACCAACTGGTAACCGGCGCAGACAGCGAAGATCACCGCGCCCCGGTCGGCGGCCGCGGCCAGGCCGCCATCCGCCCGGAGCCGGCGGGCGGCGAGGATCTGCGGCAGATCCTCGCCTCCGCCCAGCAGGTACATATCTCCCTCGCGAGGCACCGGCTGATCAGAGTTCACCAGCACCGACTCCACCTCGATGCCGCGCAGCCGGGCGCGGCGCTCAAGGACAAGCAGGTTGCCACGATCCCCGTAGGTGCTGAGCAGGTCCGGGTAGACCCAGATCAGCCGGAGGCCAGCTGGCCCCTGCGAGGCCGCGCGCCGGTGTGTTCCCATCCGCTTACCGCCTTCAGGCCGCCCGCCCCAGAACCGTCCGGATCTGCTGGAACGCCGTGTAGTTGGCGATCACGTCCATGCTGCCGCCGGTTACCCGGTCGACGGCGTCATCAATTCCCTCGGCCAGTTCGAAGGGCACCTCGTCCGCCTCGAGCCGGACCGCGAGATCCATCCTGCGCTCACCGGCCACGAATACCCGCCGCCCGCGCAGCACTCGATAATCAACATCCCACAGCCAGGACGTGTCACGGCCATCGGGCACCTGGGCATTGACCGAGAGCAGGACGGGCATGCGGGCCGGGTCCAGCACGTCGAACGCCTCCAGCCAGCCTGCGGGATTCTTGGCCAGCAGCAGGCGGACCTGACGTCCTCGCCGCTCGACCTGAGTGTAGCGGCCGGCCACCGAGGCCACCTCGCGGAGCCTTGGCAGGGCCTGCGCGGGGCTGATGCCGAAGACTTCGGCCACCGCCAGCGCGATGGCCGCGTTGGCCCGGTTGGCGCGCCCCGGCAGCGTGAGGGACAACTCGGTCACCTGTCCGACCGAGTCGATGATGCTGTCGCCGTCAAGCACCCACCGCGCTGGCGGCCGGGCGAAGTCGCATTCACCGCAACGCCAGCCGAGATCGTCCCTGCTCAGATGAGAACCGCACTTCGGGCAGCACCACGAATCCTCGTGCCACCGCTGGCCGGCCGCCACCCAGGTCACTTGCGGGGCCTCGCTGGCCGCCCAGGCGATCAACGGGTCATCGGCATTGGCGACCACCCGGCAGTCCGGGGCCGCGGCGAGGGCGCTGCGCCAGCGCCGGGCCAGCAGCCAGATCTCGGCGGCCCGGTCCATCTGGTCGCGGCTCAGGTTCAGCAGCGCCACCACCCGCGCCTTGGTCGCATCCAGGACGGCCGGCAGGTACGCCTCGTCCACCTCCAGCACGGCGAACGGCGCGTCAGGGGCTTGGCCCAGCGCGGCGGCGAGCCCGGCTTCCATATTGGCGCCAAACGCGTTCGAGGCCACGTCCTGGCCAAGCGCGCCGAGTGCGGAGGTAATCAGCCGGGTGGTGGTCGTCTTGCCGTTCGTCCCCGTGACCAGCACCACCTGGCGATCCGCGGCCAGCAGGGCGAGCAGTTCAGGTTCCACCCGCAAGCCGATGACCCCGCCGATCACCGATCCATCGCCCCGGCCCGCGAGCCGCGACATCCTGCCCGCCGCGCCGCCTATGGTCGTCGCGAGCCGCGCGCGGATCGGAAGCTTGCCCATGGGCGACGATGCTATCCGCCCGCGGCGTCATGCTCGCATTCGTCCGGGCTGGCCGCCCACTGCTCGTGATCTGCGATGAACCTGCGCGGCCAGGACAGCACCACTTCGAGCCACGCCGCGATGCCCATGGCTCCCCCGGCCTGGCGCACCTGTGCGCGCGTACCGACACCGATGAGCGCGCAGGCCAGGTCGTCGGCGAAGGCACGCTGGTCGTCGTCGCCCAGCATGACGCTCCATGCGGGCGCCCGGTTGCGCGCGAGCGCCATGGACAGCGGGTGGCGGCGCAGCGCCCGGAGCCGGTGCCCGACCCGCATGTCCGGCCAGTCCGCGATGCCGGGCAGGTCAAAGTCGAGGGGCGGGGCCCGGTCCAGGGCGTCGGGCGTCCGGCCGCCGAGCGGGCACACCCGCTCGATCTCATGCAGCCAGCGGACCTGCGGGATGACCCAGCTCGGGCCGGCCCGGGTACCGGCCCCGGTCCCATGCTCCAGCATGCGAAGCGCGACCGCGGCGACGCTCGCCGCCAGCCGCTGCGGGTCGTAGGTGGCCCGTACCGCCAGGGCACGATTCCCGGTCACCCTGTCGACCACCGTGGCCAGCAGGCACTCACGCAGGCGCCCATCGAGCCCAGCCCACCTGCGCTGCAACCGCGCGGGAACAACGGGGAAACCACGGTTCGTCAGGAAGGCCAGGACCAGCGCCTCCGCCCAGACCCGGAGCCAGGCGTCATCCGCGGACGCTGGCCCCGCGAGGAGGTCAGCCTGGCGGAGTTCGAGCAGCGTGCAGGCGCGCTCGTCGGTGCACAGCGGGCCGCAGGCCGCACTCCGCCGGCCCAGGACCGGTGGCGGGGCGCTGGCCAGGGCCTCCTCCCGGACGCCGCCGAACGGCACCCGGATCCGCAGTGGCCGGTCCATGCCGTCCGCGAACACCGCGGCCACTCCCGGCTCCAGCGAGACCACCTGCCTGGACTGCGCGTCGTCGAGATTCATCGCGGCCCCGACGACATCGCGATCATCGCGGGCAGGCAGCCGGTGGACCACCTTGAGCGCGGTGTTCTTCACCACGTCGGGAACGAGCTTGGCGGGAATCTGCTCAGCGACCACGATTCCCTCGCCGTACGCCCGGATCTCCGCCAGCATGCTCGCGAACAACTCGACCGCGTGCGCGCTGGCCCGTCCCTCCCGGCCCGCCGCGCCCGGAGATGCTCGACGAT
>DAIRVB010000011.1:2245-8447 GCA_036803065.1 Streptosporangiaceae bacterium | reverse complement strand
CTCCCGGCCCGCCCGGAGCAGGCGGTGCGCCTCCTCGATGACGATGACGTGGCGCAGTCCGTCCTGCTGGGCGCGGCGGGCGCGCACCCGGAGATGCTCGACGATCCTGATGATCAGCGTGCCCATCAGGAACGCCTTGTCCTCGTCGTTCGCGACGTCCTCGATGGCCAGCACCACGTTGCGGTGGAGCAGTTCGCCGATGTCGACTGGGTGGCCGCCCTCGAAGAAGCGGCCCGCCGACCCGATCCGCAGCGAGCGGAGCCGCACGTCAACGAACCCCCGGACGTCCGCCTGCAGTTCACTGCCGTACCCGACGTCCTCGATCACCGCGAGCGCGGCCCGCTGCAACTGGGCCAGCGTCGGGATCGCGGGCGGCGTCAGCGCTCCCGGCGCACCGCCCCCGGTGACCACATCCCAGCCGCTGGCCTCATAAACCCGCTGCAGCGCCTGGGACATGATCTGCGGGAACGGCTCCTCCGCGTCGAAAGCGGCCATGAAGAGCGCCCGCACCATGTCGATGTGCGCCTGCACGGGATACCCCGGCTCGGGGGCCAGCGGGTTCACCGACAGCGGCACAGCGCCGGGATCGGACGGGTTGATCACGGTGACCTGGCCCGCCTGGCCCAGGCCGGTGATCCGTCCCGCCATCGCCGCATACTCGGACTTGACCGGCTCGATCGCGAGCCACGGCAGCCCGGCCCTGGTCAGCTGCTCCAGCATGTGCCGCACGGTCTGCGACTTGCCCGAGCCGGTGGCGCCGGTCACGAAGGCGTGCCTGTTCAGGGTGGACAGCGGTACCTGGAACGCGCCTACCGGCCGGTCCTGGCCGTCGAGTATCGCGCCGAGCTCGATCACCTCGCAGTCCCGGTGTCCGGTCTCACTCGTCACATCGAAGTACCCCGCGTCGAGCACCCGCAGCCCGGGCACCTCGCGGCGGGGCAATCCGGCGAGTGTGGCCAGCGCGCCCGCGGTCGCCGCGAACGGCACGTGGGCGTCGTCCCGCTCGTCGGCGACCTTCGCCATCAACGCATCCGCCAGGCACTGCGCTCCGTTCGTGCTCCGCAGCCGGTAGGGGTGGTGGCCGAGGTCCACCGAGCCGACGAGCACCGGCGCCAGCAGGCCAAGCTCCTCCTCCGTGGCTGCCCCAGCGAGCACCCGCACATTCCACAAGCCTGCCTCGCGGAACGTGTCCAGCTCGGCGAGGCGGCGCTGGGCGCGCTCGACGTCGAAGCGGGACTGCTCTTCGTCGTGGCGGCGGAGCACGTTGAGCTGCGTGCGCAGGCCGGCCAGTTCCGGGTCCATGAGCTCGGTCGGCTCGGCGACCACCAGCCAGCCGAACGGCCTGGCCATCAGGGTCACGAGCGTTGACTCGAACAGGGTGGCCGGCCGGGGATCCTGGCTGCTGTCCGCCGGGCCGGCGGTGGCCAGGGGCGGCGCCTGCCGGCCGGGGCACGGCGCCCAGACCATCCGGTCCAGTTCGCTGAGCCAGCTGTCCGTGGCGGGCACGCCCCGGGCTCCGCTAGGGAAGAGCAGTCCCACGGAATGGCCGGCCGGGAAGGCTCCGGCGAGCGGGCCCGCGTTGGTGATCAGCTCAAGTGGCGCGCCGCCGCCGCGGGAGAGCCAGCCGATCACGAACGGGCTGTCCCGGTGTGCGGCCGAGAGGATCGCGGGCAGGATCGCGATGAAGTCCTGCTCCGCTGAACTCGCCCGCCAGGGCGAGTTGATAGCCAGGACCCGGTACCAGGGCCCAGCGCCGTCCCCCCCGAGGCGTGCGATCGTCCCCACGTTGTGTGCATATCAGTCCTGCGGCTCGCGCGCAGCCAGTCACCGGTACGCGACACATTGAACCCAAAACCAGCCGTCCGGCCGCGCTGAAACCCATCGTCCCGGTTCGCGCACGCCGGCCGCCGTGATCGCAGAGCGGACGCGTTACCTTCGGCGCTTGCGGCGTTTGCGCCAGTCGAGCGGCTCGGGGGGCGGCCCGAGGTTAGGTGGAAGCTTCTCCTCCGCGTCTCGCCAGCTGACCGGGGCCGCGGCGGGATCGCGGGTGGGCGGCGGCACCGGGCCGGGATTCGGTGGCATCCTCGGGCGGCCCGCCGCACCGGGTCCGTCCGCCGCGCCAGGTCCGCCAGCGACGCCTGCGCCACCACTGGCGCCTGCACCACCGCTCTCCCATCTGCCGCCGCCATCCCGCGTACCCCTGCCATCCGGCCTACCGCCGGCATCCCCGGTTCCGCCGGCATCCCCGCCATCCCACGCGGCGAAGGCCCCGGCATGGGCCGTGACCGGCCCGGGGGCCATCGGCGCGGCATCTCGCATCTCATCCAAGCTGCGCAGGGTGGCGGTCGGGAGCATGAGGATGCCTGGGTTGGCATCGACCATCACCAGGCGGCGTCCACTGCCTGAGGCGTAGCTGACGATCATCGCGCTCGGCGGAAGCTGCTGCAGTTCGTGCTGCTCGACCAGGAACTCGCGCGAGCGCTGGGTGGTGCGCGCGAGGGAGGAGTTGGCGCTGATCGCCCTCGATGTGTTCACCCCCCAGGCGCTGCTCAGGGTGATCCCCTCGGTGATCGAGTCCGTCTCGCTGGTACCCCAGGAACGGCTGCTGTCCCTGCTGCCGGACCCGGTGTACCCCCCGAACGGGCCCAAGCCGGCCCGGCTGTGGCCGCTTCCCCGGCTCCGCCCGGCCGTCTCGCTGGCCGAGGTGGACACCGAGACGGAGTCGGCCGTGCCGATGGTGCTGGTGTAGGAATCCCCGACGGTGCCCGTGACCGAGGTGCCCACGGTGTCGGTGAGCTGAGTGAGCTCGAACCGGTGCTCCGTCCCGATCTGCTCGCTGGCCACCTTGGCATCCTCGGCGTTACCGAGGCGCATGAAAGCGACTGCCGCATTGCCCCGGCCGAGCCGCTCCTTGACGTGGCCGGGCAGCGACCGGTAGGCGAGAACCAGCCCGGTTCCGGTCGCCTCGCAAGCGTCGCAGAGCCGGTCGAGCACGTCACCGCGGAGTTTCTCGGCACCAGCCAGGCAGAGCGTATGCTGCCACGGCTGTCCCGGCGGCGCCTGGCGGAGCAGGTGGGTCAGGGCGACGGTCACGTAAGTTCCGAGCACCGTGTTGCCCGTGACGCCCGCCGTCCGGTCCGTGGCGATCACCCGCAGCCTGCTCTGGGGCAGGGAGACCGGGGCGGACCCGAGCGTCTCCAGCGTGCGGAGCCTGGCCTCCAGCGCCCAGGCGCGCTCGATGACGACCCTGTCCGCGGCGCCACGGCCGTAGTGCCCCGTGATCTTCTCGAGCTGCGCGGCGGTGATCAGCCCCCGGCCGATGTCCTCCCGCGGATCGCCCACCTGGGCGAGAGCCCGTAGCCCGGCCGCGACCTGGGCAATGCTGGCCTCGCCGCCGATCACCCCGAGAATCCGCTCGAGAATCGCGTAATCGTGGGTCGGGTCGGTCCGCTCGCCGCCCGTGGCCATGCTGATCGCCAGCACATCGGCCAGCGCCTCCCGGGGCAGGCTGGTCCCGAGTTCGAAGCGGGGCAGGTCGGCGGGGAGAACCCAGACCATGGGGTCGGTACCAGAGCCGCGGGCGACGGCCAGCAGGTCCTGGGCGACGGCGCCCTCGGACAGGTCGAGCACCGTCACCTCGCCCCCGGCGGCCAGCCGGGGGCCAGCGATCATCGTCAGCATCGCGGACCAGCCGGAAAGGGTGCCCCCGGCCACGTCCACCCGGTCGATCTCGTCGGGCAGGGCCACGGCGTACCACTGCAACTGGCCACCGAAAGCGCGCTCCCGGGCCTGCCAGTCGCGCCACATCCTGGCGTGCTCCTCATGCCAGCCGACCAGCTGGCTGTTCTGCGCGGCACGGGCCCTGGCCACCCGCTGTTCCTCCTGCTCGATCCGGCCGCGCAGGTCCTGCTCGCCCCGCCAGATGCCGCGACCGCTGATGGCTGCCCACGCCAGCGCCGCGGCTAGCCCGACGACGGTGAGCGCGATATTCAGGACGCCGGTCACCGCCAGCGCCACGACGAGTGCGGCGAGTGCCGCGCAGCAGCCGATGGCCAGCTTCAGCGGGCGGCTCAGCCGGTTCTCCTCCCGGCGCTGTGCGGCTACCCAGCCCTGATTGAGCTGCTCCTGCTCGGGCGGGACAGGGCGGCGCGGCCGCGGGCCTGGAGCGGGGTGCACGAGCGCGTGCTGCCAGCCCAGGTAGACCCGGTCGGCCCGGAACGGCCCAGCGGTCACCGTGGTCCTCCGTAGACGAACCGGCCGGCCGGCACGACCCGCCGCAGCGGCCACTTGACCGTCAGGGCGAACTCGTCCTGGCGGAGACGACACAGGGCATCCGGCGAAACAAGCGGTGCACCGGCCAGGGTGGATCCTGCCGCGCCTGGCCCCGGGTCCGCCGCCCAGGAGCCCAGCAGCGGCGAGGGGCCCGCAGCGGCGGCCTGAGCCACCGGGAAGGCCGGAGGCGCGGCAGCGGCGCCGGGCTCGCCCCGGTGGGCCGCAGCGGCGGTCAGCGGGGCCAGCCGGGCGGCCAGCCCGGCATCGTCCAGCCGGTGGATGACGAGAACATTCGCGAGCCCGGCAACCCGCTCCGCGGCCTCCGGTGACGCCGTGCCGAGCAGCACGGCCAGCCCGGCCTGGGCGCCGGCGCCGAGCAGGGCGGCGAGCGCCGGGTGGTCGACCGCCTCGCAGTGGCTGAACCAGGCGAGCCCGTCTCCGCCGGCCTGAAGCCGGCGGGACGCGGCGAATACCGCCGCTGTGTCGAGCGCGACCAGGTTCGCGATCATCGCGGCGGGCCGGCCGTAGGTCGCCTGGTCCAGCGAGAAGAGCGCCACCGCCCGGTCCCTGACGATCCCGCTCAGGCTGATCCGCGCGGAGGTGGCGGACCGGCCCGCCAGCGGCTCCGGGCGCAGCCACCGGCCAAGGTGAGACGCACGCAGCCCGGTCAGTTGCTCGGTGAGGACCGCGGCAGCGGAGGGATCGGCCTGCATCAGGCTCGCGGACACCCTGACCCGCTCGGCCAGCGGCGCGCGGCGCGGATGGTAGGGGGGCACCCGCTCCACCCGGGCCCGCAGCGCCGGCGGGCTGAGCAGGTGGACGAGGTCGTCGATGACCGGGACGTCCGGATCGCCGGGCGCTGCGGCAGCAACTGCGAACAAGTCGTTGAGGTAGCCGCCGCAGGTGCGCCTGGCATGATCCGCGACGGCGCCCCAGTCGATCATCCCCATTACCAGCGCGGCCTTGCGGGCCGGATCGCCGCCGCGCAGCGGCTCGTAGTAAGCCGGCCCAGACGGCCCGAAGATCCTCAGCGGTGCGGCGGCGGCCTCGCACACGGCCGCCAGCGACTCGGCCAGCCCCCCGGTGCCGGTCAGGTCCACCGCGATGACCGGCTTACGCCGCCGGATCGCTGCGTGCACCACCTGGAAGCTCGTCGCCGCTACCGCCGCCCCCGACGAGCCCGTGCAGAGCACGCCCCGCTCGGCCTCGGGCCAGGAAATCGCCGCCTGCTCACCGGTCCGGGCCACGATTCCCAGGCAGGCTCCTTCCCTGGTAACAACCCCACCAGCCGCAACGGATCTCGACCGCAGCTGCCGTCCCACGAGGACCATCAGCCCAGGGCGGGGCGCCGGGAAGTCCTGCTGGTCGGTGTGCAGCCAGCGCAGCCACCACGCGGCGGCTGCCTCACCCGCGGCCACGATCAGGGCGAGCGGCAACTGCCGTGGCAGCCAGTGCCCCAGCCCTCCGAACACCGTGCCCAGGTGGACGATGTTCGCGGGATCGCGCGCGGTCTTGGCCAGATAGCCCAGTACCCGGCGGGGGCCATCAGCGAAGCCGGCCAGCGCGGCGGCCGGCCCGATGGCCAGCGCCCAGAGGAAGCCTGCGGCCGCGGGCACGGCCAGCCACTGCGGCCGCCAGCGGCTCACCCGGCTGACGACCTGGAACGCGACCGCCAGCAGGATCGTGAGCTGGGCGAGCAATAAGTGACCGATGAGCGTCAGCGCCCAGAGCGCAGCGATGATCTCACCGCGTCGTGGGAGGTCCCTCGGGATGAGGTAGCGGGCGCGCCGCGGTTCGCGCGCCGCCACGGCCAACGGGGCGGCAGGCATATCGGGTCAAGGTTCCCAGTCCTCCGCGCCGTATGTCCAGGCGACTGGCGAAGCATCGGCGCTTAATGGGGGAAAGGACGGTGGCCGCGACTCCACGACGA
>DAIRVB010000011.1:0-2145 GCA_036803065.1 Streptosporangiaceae bacterium | reverse complement strand
GGCCTGGCTCAGCCCATCCGGCCGGTCACGTAGGCCCTGGTGCGGCTGTCGACCGGGTCCTGGAAGATCTGCTCGGTCCGGCCATGCTCGACGAGCACGCCCGTGCGGGTATCGCTTTCCTCGTTGCGGAGCACGGAGAAGAAGGCGGTGCGGTCACTTACCCTGGTGGCCTGCTGCATGTTGTGCGTGACGATGACGATGGTGTACCGCGACTTGATCTCATGCATCAGGTCCTCGATGGCGGCCGTCGCGATCGGGTCGAGCGCCGAGCAGGGCTCGTCCATCAGGACGACGTCCGGCTCCACGGCGAGCGTGCGGGCGATGCACAGCCGCTGCTGCTGCCCGCCGGACAGGCCCAGGGCCGACGCCTTCAGGCGGTCCTTCACCTCGTCCCACAGCGCGGCCTGGCGCAGCGAGTGCTCGACGATCTCGTTCAGCTTGCCCTTGTTGCGCTCGCCGTTGATGCGCGGCCCGTAGGCGATGTTGTCGTAGATCGACTTCGGGAACGGGTTCGGCTTCTGGAAGACCATGCCGATGCGCCGGCGCACGGCCGTCGCGGAGACATCCCTGCCGTACAGCGACACCCCGTGGTAGCGCACGTCACCCTCGACGCGAGCGCCCGGCACGAGGTCGTTCATGCGGTTCAACGTCCGCAGCACCGTCGTCTTGCCGCACCCGGACGGGCCGATGAACGCCGTAATCTCGTGCTGGTACACGCTCAGCGAGACGTCGGTGACGGCCCGGAAGGATCCGTAGTAGATCGAGACGTTCTTCGCATCGAAGACAGGTGCGCCCGGCGTGTCGGAGACGGGGGCACTTTGCGTCTGCGAGTGCTGCAGGGCCGCAGGCTTGGGCAGCGAGGTAGTGACGACGTTCTGCTCAGGCTCGTCCATAGTCTTCCTAGCGCTACTTTCTGGCGAGGCATTCCTAGCGCGAATATCTGGTGAATCGGGCGGTGACGATGCGGGCGGCGATCATCAGGATGAACGCCATGACGATGAGCGTCAGCGCCGCGCCCCAGGCGCGGGACTGCGCGCCGACATACGGCGATACCGCGTTCACGAAGATCTGCGAGGGCAGCGAGGTGTTGGGGCCGCTGAACACGTTCTTGTTTACCGTGGTGACCGTGAGGATGGTGAAGAGCAGCGGCGCCGTCTCCCCCGCGGCCCGGGCAACGGCGAGCAGCGCGCCGCTGACGATCCCGCCGATCGCCGCCGGCAACACCACGGTCACCGTCACACGGGCCTTGGTGGCCCCGAGGGCGTAGCTCGCTTCGCGCAGCGAGGCCGGCACCAGCTTCAGCATCTCGTCGGTGGAGCGGATAACGACCGGCAGCATCAGGCAGCCCAGGGCGAACGCGCCGGCCAGGCCCGAGAAGCCGAAGTGCAGTACCCAGATCGAGACGATGAACAGCCCCATCACGATCGAGGGCACGCCCGTCATCACGTCGGACATGAACCCGATGAGCCGCGCCAGCGGGTTCTTGCCGCCGTACTCGTTGAGATAGACCGCGCCCAGGATGCCAAGCGGCACGGCCATGACCGTGGCCAGGGCCGTGATCTCGAGAGTGCCGACCACCGCCGGCCCGATTCCGCCCACGTTCGCGGGCGCCACACTCACCGGGATCGCGCTGGTCAGGAAGGACCAGCTGATGATCGAGGCGCCCTTGGCGATCACCGTGTACAGGACGAACCCCAGCGGGATGATCACGAGCACGAACGCGAGCACCATCAGGGCGGTCGCGATGGAGTTGCTGGTGCGCCGCCAGCCAGGCGGCTCTCGCAGGTCGAGCTTTCGCTCCGTGGCGTCGGCCATCAGGCACCCCGCTTCCGCCGGGCAGAGCGCTCCACGACCCCGCGGGCAATGACGTTGATGATGATCGTCATGACGAACAAGAGCACGCCGATCCCCATCAGCCCGGCCCGGAACACGCCGGAGGCCTCGCCGAACTGGTTCGCGATGACCGCGGGCATGTTGTAGCCGGTAGCGAACAGGTGCGGCGTGATCGTGGCCGACGAGCCGATCACCAGGGCTGCCGCGATCGTCTCGCCCATCGCCCGGCCCAGCCCGAGCAGCACCGCCCCGACGACGCCGCCCTGGCTGTGCGGCCAGACGGCGCCGCGGATCATCTCCAGGCGGGTGGCG
>DAIRVB010000010.1:1162-17206 GCA_036803065.1 Streptosporangiaceae bacterium | reverse complement strand
CAGCCGTCAGGTCTCGTACTGGACGGCGGCGCGGCGCGCCACGATCGGGTTCACGTAGTTCTCGACGACCGCCCGGTGCGCCGGATGATCACGGTAGGCCAGGTAGCCGTCCGCGTCGTCGAAATCGGCCACCACCGCGAAGTCGTAGTTCTTCCCCGGGTTCACCCCGGCGTCCGGGCCGACGTGATAGGCGCGGATCGCGTCGACCGCCCCGGGCAGCTTGCGCAACTCGTCGGCCAGGGCGAGCTGCTGGGCCTCCGTGGCGTCCTGCGTCCAGCCGAATAGCACAACGTGCCGGAACATCGTGTCCCTTCCGTTCTCTGGTTTCCCGGAGCCCAGCTTGTCAGGACCAGGCGAGCATGCGCAGTGGGTCGTGCAGCATGGCGCCAACGTCGCGGAGCACGGCGGAGCCGAGATCCCCGTCCACGATGCGATGGTCGAAGGAGAGCGACAGGGTCGTCACCTTGCGCACCGCGAGCTGCCCGTCTACCACCCAAGGCGCATCCTTGACCTGCCCGAACGCGAGGATCGCCGCTTCGGGCGGGGTGAGGATGGGGGTACCGGAGTCCACCCCGAACACGCCCACGTTGGTGATCGTGATCGTCCCGCCGGTCATCTCGGCCGGGGATGTCTTACCGGCCCGTGCGGTCGCGGCCAGGCCGCTGAGGGCGTGCGCGAGCGCGGGCAGCGCCAGCGTGTGGGCGTCTTTGATGTTGGGCACGATCAGGCCCCGTTCGGTGGCCGCGGCGATGCCCAGGTTCACGTAGTGCTTGACCACGATCTCGCGGGCGTCCTCGTCCCACGACGAGTTGATCATCGGGTACCGCGCCGCCGCGATAAGCAGCGCCTTCGCCACGAACAGCAGCGGTGACACCCGGATGCCCGCGAACTCGGGCAGGTCGGCGAGCCGGGCCGCCGCCTGCATCGTGGCTTCGACATCGACCTGCAGGAACTCGGTCGCGTGCGGGGCGGTGAACGCGCTCGCAGTCACGGCCGCCGCGGTGTGCTTGCGTACCCCGCGGATGGCGATCCGCTCCTCGCGGGGAAGCGCAGCGGGCCCCTCGCGCGGCACTGCCGGGCCAGCGGTGCCGAGCGCGACTGCCTGGACGTCCTCCCTGGTGATCGAGCCGGCCGGCCCGCTCCCTGAGAGACCCGCCAGGTCGATGCCGAGGTCCCTGGCGAGCTTGCGGACCGGCGGCTTGGCCAGCCCGCCAGGGGTGCCGGCTGACCAGCCGCTGGAAGGTTCCGCGGCCGGGAGATTACCCGAAGAACCATCGCCCCAACGGAAACCAGTGGCGGCTGCCTTACGCGGGCGCCGGGTGGTGGCCGCGAGCTTGACCCCGTACCCGACCAGCACCGCTTGTCGTTGCTGCGATGGGGGTGGGTCGCCGGGCTCCTGCTCCGGCTCGGCGGAGATCTCGGCCGGGAGCGGGGGGAGGAGGTCCTCCGGCGACGGGCGGGGGCCGGCCGCCGCGATCGCAGCGGGATCTACCGGCGCCCGGGCGCCCGTGCTGGCGGGTGCCGTGCTGGCGGGTGCCGTGCTGGCGGGTGCCGTGCTGGCGGGCACCGTGCTGGCGGGCACCGGGCCGGCCGTCCCGGCATCGTCGGTCACGTCGATCGCGATGATCGGCGTGCCGACATCCACCGTCTGGCCTTCCTGGACGAGCAGGCCGGTGACCACTCCCTCGTACGGGCAGGGCAGTTCGACGACTGCCTTGGCGGTCTCGATCTCCACGATCACCTGGTTGACGGTCACCCGGTCACCGGCCTTGACCCGCCAGGTGACGATGTCCGCCTCGGTAAGCCCCTCGCCGACGTCGGGGAGCCGGAACTGCTTCACCTCGCTCATGAACTGCCCCTCAGTAGGTGAACGTGCGGTCGACGGCGTCCAGGACCCGGTCCAGATCGGGGAGGTAGTGCTCTTCCAGCCGGGAGGGCGGGTACGGCGTGGAGAAGCCGCCTACCCGCAGCACAGGGGACTGGAGGTGATAGAAGCATTCCTCGGTGACGCGCGCCGCGATTTCCGCGCCGAGTCCCCCGGTGACCGGTGCCTCGTGCACGACCACGCAACGACCGGTCCGCCGTACCGAGGCGAAGATCCTCTCGGTGTCGAGCGGGGACAGTGAGCGCAGGTCGAGCACCTCGACCGAGCGCCCCTCGGAACGGGCCGCCATGGCCGCTTCGGCGCAGGTCCGGACCATCGGGCCGTAGCCGAGTACCGTCACGTCAGTGCCCTCGATCACCGTCCGGGTCTCCTCCAGCGGCAGGGCCGCGGCCAGCCCGCCCGCGATGTCCACCTCCGCCTTGTCCCAGTACCGCCGCTTCGGCTCAAAGAAGATCACCGGGTCGTCGCAGATGATCGACTGCTGGATCATGGCGTAGGCGTCGGCTGGATCTCCGCAGGCCACGACGCGCAGGCCGGCGGTGTGCACGAAGAGCGCCTCCGGCGACTCGCTGTGGTGCTCTACCGCCCCGATTCCGCCACCACACGGAATCCGGATCGTGACCGGCATGCTGACATGGCCGAGCGAGCGCATCCGCAGCTTCGCCAGCTGGCTGACGATCTGGTCGAACGCCGGATACACGAAGCCGTCGAACTGGATCTCGCACACCGGCCGGTAGCCACGCAGGGCCAGCCCGATGGCGGTGCCGATAATGCCGGATTCCGCGAGCGGCGTGTCCATCACCCGCATGTCGCCGAAATCCTTCTGCAGCCCATCGGTGACCCGGAATACGCCGCCCAGCTTGCCCACGTCCTCGCCCATGATGAGGACCTTGGGATCATTCTCCAGCGCATTGCGCAGGCCCTCGTTGAGCGCCTTGGAGAGGGTCAGCCTGGTCATCGGGCCGCCTCCTCGCCGGTGAACGAGTCAAGGTAGGCGGCGTACTGCTCGCGCTCGGAGCGCAGCAGCGAGTTCGGACCGGCGTACACGTTCTCGAAGATCGCCAGCGGCGCGGGGTCGGGCATCGCCCGGCAGGCCTGGCGGATGTGCCGGCCAATCTGGTCCGCCTCGGCCTCGATGCCCTCGAAGAAGGCCGGGTCCGCCGAGCCGGTGCGGACCAGGTAGGCCTTGAGCCGCTCGATGGGGTCCTTCAGCTTCCACGCCTCCAGCTCGCTGGCCAGCCGGTACCTGGTCGGGTCGTCGGTCGTGGTGTGCGCGCCCATCCGGTAGGTGAACGCCTCGATGAGAGTGGGGCCCTGGCCCTCCCGTGCCGCCTGCATGGCCTTCTTGGTGACCGCCAGGCAGGCGAAGACGTCGTTGCCGTCAATCCGGACACCGGGGAATCCGAAACCGCTGGCCCGCTGGTAGAGCGGAATGCGGCTTTGCCGTTCCAGCGGCTCTGAGATGGCCCACTGGTTGTTCTGGCAGAAGAACACGACCGGCGCGTTGAACACCGACGCCCAGATGAACGCCTCGCTCACGTCGCCCTGGCTGGTGGCGCCGTCCCCGAAGTACACGATGACGGCCTCGCCGTCTTCGCCCACCGCGCCGTCGCGCTGGATGCCCATGGCGTAGCCGGTGGCGTGCAGCGTCTGGCTGCCGATCACGATCGTGTACAAGTGGAAGCGATGCGCCTGCGGGTCCCACCCCCCGTGGCTGACCCCGCGGAAGAGCTCTAGGAGCTTCATCGGATCGAGGCCGCGGCACCAGGCCACGCCGTGTTCTCGGTAGGTGGGGAAGGCCATGTCCCGTGGCCCGAGGGCCCGGCCCGACCCGACCTGGGCCGCCTCCTGGCCGAGCAGGGAGGCCCAGATGCCGAGCTCGCCCTGGCGCTGCAAGGCGATCGCCTCGGTATCTATCCGCCGGACCAGGGCCAGGTCCCGGTAGAGCCCCTTGATCTCGTCGGCGGACAGTTCAAGCGGGTAGTCCGGATGTTCGCTCCGCTCCCCCTCGGGGGTGAGGAGCTGAACGAGTTCTGCTCGTGATCCCTGCTGCCTGTCCAGGCTGGGGGATCCCGGTGCGGCGGTGACCGCACCGTCGGCGTCGACGGTCACGTGCCACTCCCTCGGTTCTCGGGGCCGGTCCCAGGATCACTGCGACCGGCCGGTCGTCCATCCCGTGTCCCGCTGTGACAGTACCCGGGTACTGCGTTGCCGTGTCTCTGACATGGGTCACTACCGCCATCGTGGCAGACCGCACCACATGGAACGCAACCCCCGGCCGCCGCCTCACGGGCGGAGCGCCGTCGCGTACGCTGCGTGCCCGGTGCGCCTATGGCGGCAGAGGCCGCGGGCAAGATAGCGGCGGAGCCGCAGGCAAGGGAGGCACGCGTGGCCCGGATCGTCGTAGACGTGATGCTCAAGCCGGAAATCCATGATCCGCAGGGTGAGGCGATCGCCGGTGCCTGCCAGCGCCTCGGCTTCGCGCAGGTCCTCGGCGTCCGGCAGGGCAAGAGGTTCGAGGTGGAGCTGAGCGGCGCGGCCGATGAGGCCGCGCTCGCGCGGATCGCCGAGCTGGCAGGCGAACTGCTCGCCAACCCCGTCATCGAGGAGTACTCGCTGCGCGAGGGCTGACCGCGCCGGGCCCGCACCATGGGCCAGGTCCGCGCGGCGCGCCGGGTTAGCAAACGCTTCCGAGTCTTAACCAGGGGTTCACGATTATTGCGGCTCTTACGGGGAAGGCAGATAAGAGGCCAGCGTGATCGGTGAAGTCAGCCAACTGAGGGGCGGATGCGGGCTCGGATGAGACGCGCCGAGGAGCCGACCGTGGACGTGAAGCTTTGCCTCGTGTTCCCACGCGAGGCACTGAGCGTACCGGTAATGCGCCGTGTCCTAGGGGACACGCTGCGCAGGCTGGGGGCTGCTGACGAGGACGGTATCGCCGATCTTCTCCTTGCCGTCACCGAGGCCTGCACGAACGTGATCAGGCACGGTCGCGGCGGCCCGGGGAGCAGATATCAGGTTGTGGCCAGCATAGGTGAGGGCGGCTGCATGGTCCAGGTGCTGAACAGGCGGCGGCGGTTCGAATCGCCCGTTATGCCCCGCGCGCGGCGGCCGGCCCGCTGGTCCAAGCGCTATCTCGGCACGAGTCACCGCTGGGCGGTGCGCTCGGGGCTGCTCCGGAAGGCGCGCGGCGACCTGGCCACCGGCAATCAGGAGCTCGCGACGCTCCCGGAGTCCGGCCGCGGGCTTGCGATCATGCGAGCCTGCGTGGACGACGTGACACTGAGCGGCGGCCCGGGCCGGGCCACCGTGGTGTCGCTGCAGAAGCGGATGGAGCTGCGCCGCGACGTGATGATGGACACCCCGCTGGCGGCACCGCTGGCCGGGCAGCTCAGGGACGCGGTCTGACCCGGTAACCTGCGCGCATGACTGCACGCGTGGGCGTCATCACCTTTCCCGGATCGCTCGACGACTCGGACGCGGCCCGCGCTGTCGCCCGGGCCGGCGGCGAGCCGGTCCCGCTCTGGCACGGCGATAGCGACCTGAGGGCCGTGGACGCCGTGATCCTTCCCGGGGGTTTCTCCTACGGCGATTACCTGCGCTGCGGCGCCATCGCCCGGTTCGCCCCGGTGATGCGCGAGCTGGTGCCGGCGGCCAGGGCGGGCCTGCCGGTGCTCGGGATCTGCAATGGATTCCAGATCCTCTGCGAAGCGCACCTGCTGCCGGGTGCGCTCACCCGCAACGCGGGACTGCGCTTCATCGACCGGGATGTGCGGCTGCGCGTCGAGACCACCGCGACACCGTGGACCCGCGGGTTCACGCCGGGCCAGGAGATCACGGTGGTGCTCAAGAGCGGAGAGGGCGCCTACGTCGCCGACGATGCCACGCTGGCCGCGCTCGCGGCGGGAGGCCAGGTCGTCGCGCGCTACTCAGGCGGTAACCCGAACGGGTCCGCCGGTGACATCGCGGGCGTCTGCAACGAGGCCGGCAACGTGGTGGGCCTGATGCCGCACCCCGAGCACGCGATCGATCCGCTGACCGGGCCTGGCCGCGACGGCCTGGGCTTCTTCACGTCGATCCACAGCGCCATGGCGGCCCGGTGAGTCCGGTGGCTGGTGAGCCTGGGAGCCCGGTCACCGAGCCGGCGGTAAGCCCGGTGGCTGGTGAGCCTGCGAGCCGGGTCACCGAGCCGGCGGTGAGCCCGGCCGACACGGTGGCGCACGCGGCCGCCACCCCGGACCAGCCGCAGCCGCACGCCGAGCTGGGCCTGACGGACGCGGAGTACGCGCGGATCAGGGAGTTGCTCGGCCGCCGCCCGACCGACGCGGAGCTGGCGATCTACTCGGTGATGTGGAGCGAGCACTGCTCGTACAAGTCGTCCAAGGTGCACCTGCGCCAGTTCGCGGAGAAAGCGCCGAGCACGCCGGCGCTGCTGGCAGGCATCGGGAACAACGCGGGCGTCGTCGACATAGGCCAGGGCTACGCGGTCACCTTCAAGATCGAGTCACACAACCACCCGTCCTACGTCGAGCCGTTCCAGGGCGCGGCCACCGGCGTGGGCGGCATCGTCCGCGACATCCTGGCCATGGGCGCGCGGCCGGTCGCGGTGATGGACGCGCTGCGGTTCGGGGCCGCGGATGCGCCGGACACCCGCCGGGTCCTGCCTGGCGTCGTCGGCGGCATCTCCTTCTACGGCAACTGCCTCGGGCTGCCGAATATCGGCGGCGAGCTGGCCTTCGACCCCTGCTACAGCGGCAACCCGCTGGTGAACGCGCTCTGTGTGGGGGTCATGCGGCATGAGGACCTCAAGCTCGCTGCCGCCCGCGGGACGGGAAACGCCGTGATCCTGCTGGGATCCGGGACCGGCCCCGATGGCATCGGCGGGGCTTCCGTGCTGGCCAGCGCGACATTCGGGGGCGGCGAATCGGCGAAGCGGCCGAGCGTGCAGGTCGGCGATCCGTTCATGGAGAAGCTCCTGATCGAGTGCTGCCTGGAGCTGTTCGCGGCGGGACTGGTGGTGGGCATCCAGGATCTGGGCGCCGCCGGCGTCTCGTGCGCCACGGCTGAGCTGGCCGCGGGTGGCGGCGTGGGCATGCGGATCCAGCTCGATACGGTCCCGCTGCGTGATCCGGCCCTGGGGCCGGCCGAGATCCTGATGAGCGAGTCACAGGAACGCATGATGGCCATCGTCGAGCCGGGGGACACCGACCGCTTCCTGGCCATCTGCGCGAGGTGGGATGTGCCTGCCACGGTGATTGGCGAGGTGACCGGCGGTGACCGGCTCGAGATGACCTGGCACGGCGACCAGGTCGTGGACATCGCGCCGGGCAGCGCGGCAGATGACGGGCCCGTGTACCGGCGGCCGGCGGCACGCCCGGCCGACCAGGATCAGCTGGCCGCCAGCGACCCCATGGCGCTGCCGCGCCCGGCCGCCAGCGGTGAGCTGCGCGCGACGCTGCTGTCGCTACTCGGGTCGCCCGGGCTGGCCGACAAGAGCTGGGTCACCGAGCAGTACGACAGGCACGTGCGGGGTGACACCGTGCTCGCCATGCCGCAGGACGCGGGGGCGATCCGGGTGGATGAGCGGACACATCTGGGTGTGGCGCTCGCCACCGACGGCAACGGCCGCTATGGCCGTCTCGACCCCTACGCGGGCGCGCAGCTCGCGCTGGCCGAGGCCTACCGGAACGTGGCGGCCGCCGGGGCGGTACCGCTCGCCGTCACCAACTGCCTCAACTTCGGGTCGCCGGAGGATCCCGCGGTGATGTGGCAGTTCACCGAGGCGGTGCGCGGCCTCGCGGACGCGTGCGCCACCCTCGGGGTGCCGGTGACCGGCGGGAACGTGAGCTTCTACAACCAGACCGGCGCGGTGCCCATCCACCCCACCCCGGTAGTGGGCGTGCTCGGGGTGCATCAGGACGTGCGGCACCGGCTCACCATCGGGTTCGCTCGCGGCGGCGAGACCGTCCTGCTGCTCGGCCGGACCGCCGCGGAGTTCGGTGGGTCGGCGTGGGCGCAGGTGATGCACGGGCATCTCGGCGGGCGGCCGCCTGCGGTGGACCTGGCGGCGGAGCGTGCGCTCGCCGCGGTGCTCACCGCCGCGGCATCCGGCGGCTTGCTCAGCGCCGCGCACGACCTTTCTGACGGGGGGCTGGCGATCGCGCTCGCCGAGTGCTGCCTGGCTGGCGGGAGAGGATGCCGGGTGACGCTGCCAGGCGATCCGTTCACCCTCCTGTTCAGCGAGTCGGCGGCCCGTGCGGTCGTCGCTGTGCGGCCCGGATCGGAGGCGGCCTTCGCGACACTGCTGGAGAGCCACGGCGTGCCGTCCGCGGTCCTGGGCGTCACCGGAGGCGCCAGCCTGGACATCAGCACCAGCCCCGAGGCCGGTGCCAGCTTCACCATCCCCCTGGACGAGCTGGCCGGCGTGCACCGCGCGACCCTGCCAGCGCTGTTCGGCTAGTGCGAGACACGCCCTTTAGGGCCCGCCCGCGGGTGCGCCCTGGGTTCGGGCACTCAGGCACCGGCCGGTCAGAATGCGCTCCAGAAGGCGATGAGCTGCTGCCAGGGCATGGAACGCGAGCAGCGCTGCATGGCCGCGTCGATCTCCCCGCCTGACTGCGAGCCACCGACCGCGAGGCAGCGCCCGTCGGCCGCGCTGCGCAGTTGCCAGTAGTTGCGCCCGGCCTGATCGGTGCCCAGGTAGGGGTGGTACCAGCGCTCGCTGCGCCCGAGGTCGCAGCGGGCCAGCAGGACGGCAGCGGTGCTACGCCTGCTGGAGGCGGTGGCCAGGCACCGCCCATTCGGCGTGAAGACCAGGATGTACGCCCCGTCGCCCATCTGGTCCGCCTGCCACTGCTGACTGGGCAGAACGGTCTGGCCCTTGGTGCTCGACGTGAAGGCAGGCCCGGCCGGTGACTCAGCGAGCAGGTTCCCGATCCCGGCGACAGTGCCGTCCGCCTGTACCAGGCCCGGGTTGGCCAGGCCGACCGCCTGCGTGCCGGTGACATTGGTGGCCAGCGGGGTGGGCGACGCGGCCGGCGACCCGCCGCTGGTGAGCAGGATCACCGCGACTGCGGCCACGGCTATGCCGCCGGCCAGCCCGGCTGAACCGAACACCCAGGCCCGGGGTGACCGGCTCCTGTGGTGTCGGGCGCCACGTTGCGGCCCTGTCATACGGAACCATTACCTGCTCTCGGCCCCCGCGGCCAGCTATATCCATGATTACGGTAAATCGGGCGAACGACAATCACCAGACGGCATCTGCCTGCCCACTGTCTGTGCATATCCCCGGGGGCCGGCGCACATTCGGCCGGGCCGGCCATCCGGTACCGTCACACCGATGCCAGCACGCCGCGTGGATCCGGGACGAGTGCTCGCCGCGCTCAACTCGCAGCGCGCAGCGCTCGGCGCGAAGCCGTGGGACGGCCCGGCCGAGGCCGGCGCGCTCGGCGCGGCATGTGCCGCGGCGGTTCTTGCCGCGCTGGACGGCGGCGGCCAGCCGCAGCCTGAGGCGCTCCGCGCTGCCGCGGCGTACCTGCTCGGCGTGCTCGCCGATCTGGTGCCGGGCCGCGCCGTGGAGGTCCGGGTGCCCCCGTACGCTGCGGTGCAGTGCGTCGCCGGGCCGCGGCACACCCGTGGCACGCCGCCCAATGTGGTGGAGATGGACGCGGTCACCTGGGTGAGCCTGGCGGCGGGCCGGCTGGCCTGGGCGCAGGCCGTGGCGGACGGCCGGATCAGGGCCAGCGGCCCGCGCGCAGATATCTCCGGGTACCTGCCGCTGCCGGATGCTCCCATGAGCTGGCGCAAGTCACTAGACTGATCGAGTGGTCAACCCCGATGGCCGGCTGACGGATGATCTCAATCCGGGAGACAGGCCTCCGCGGGACGCGTGCGGCGTGTTCGGGGTCTGGGCCCCGGGCGAGGAAGTCGCCAAGCTCGCCTACTTCGGTCTGTACGCGCTACAGCACCGGGGC
The DNA here is from genome assembly GCA_036803065.1 of Streptosporangiaceae bacterium. GTDB lineage: Bacteria > Actinomycetota > Actinomycetes > Streptosporangiales > Streptosporangiaceae > JAWWPY01. Next base: position 7,348 of record DAIRVB010000010.1, on the reverse strand, counting down.
CAGGAGTCGGCCGGCATAGCGGTCAGCGACGGCGCGCGAATCGTGGTGTACAAAGACATGGGCCTGGTGGCCCAGGTGTTCGACGAATCCGTGCTGTCGACCCTGCGGGGCTATATCGCGGTCGGCCACTGCCGGTACTCCACCAGCGGCTCCTCGGTATGGGAGAACGCCCAGCCCACGTTCCGGTCGACCCCGACGGCGAGCCTGGCCCTCGGCCACAACGGCAACTTGATCAACACCCTGGAGCTCGCGGCGATCGCCGCCGCCACCAGCGATGTCATGCCCGGCAACGGCGCCACGTCCGATACGGACGTCCTCACGGCGCTGTTCGCCGACCCGCGGATGGACAGCGTCGAGGAGAGCGCGCTGGCCGCACTGCCGCTGGTGCGGGGCGCCTACTCGCTGGTGTTCATGGACGAGCGGACCCTGTACGCGGCCCGTGACCCGCAGGGTTTCCGTCCGCTGGTGCTCGGCAAGCTGGAGCGGGGCTGGGTGGTGGCCAGCGAGACGGCCGCACTGGACATCGTCGGCGCCGCGTTCGTCCGCGAGGTCGAGCCCGGGGAACTGATCATCATCGACGAGACGGGCGTGCGGTCCAGGACCTTCGCCCGCCCGCACCCTCGCGGCTGCCTGTTCGAGTACGTCTACCTGGCCCGGCCGGACACCGCCATCGCCGGCCGGAGTGTGCATGCCACCCGGGTCCAGGTCGGCCGCATGCTCGCCGCCGAGCACCCGGTGGAGGCCGACCTGGTCATCCCGGTGCCCGAGTCCGGTACCCCGGCCGCCATCGGTTACGCGCAGGCCAGCGGCATCCCGTACGGCCAGGGACTGGTCAAGAACTCGTACGTGGGGCGGACGTTCATCCAGCCCAGCCAGACCATCCGGCAACGGGGCATCCGGCTGAAGCTGAACCCGCTGCGCGAGGTCATCGCCGGGCAGCGGGTCGTCGTGGTGGACGACTCGATCGTGCGCGGCAACACGCAGCGGGCCATCGTGGCGATGCTGCGCGAGTCAGGGGCAGCGGAGGTGCACGTGCGCATCGCCAGTCCGCCGGTGGCCTGGCCCTGCTTCTACGGGATTGATTTCGCCAGCCGGGCGGAACTCGCCGCGGGCTGCCTGTCCGTCGAGGAGATCCGAGCCTCGATCGGGGCCGACTCGCTCGGGTACATCTCGCTGGCAGGCCTTACCGAGGCGACCACCCTGCCGGCGGAGCGGCTCTGCCGGGCCTGCTTCGACGGGAAGTACCCGATTCCGGTGGCCGAGGCGGAACGGGGTAAGCACCTGCTGGAGATCGCGGTCGCGGGCGCGCCGCAGCCGGGTTCATGACGACGGCACGATCATGACGACGGCGCGGAACGGGTCCAGCTACCGCGAGGCAGGCGTGGACATAGCCGCGGGAGACCACGCTGTCGAGTTGATGCGCAGCGCTATCGCGCGTACCGCTGGGCCAGAGGTGCTGGGCGGTGTGGGCGGTTTCGCCGGCCTGTTCGACGGGAGCAGGCTGACCACGTTCCGGCGGCCGCTGCTGGCCACCTCCACCGACGGCGTGGGCACCAAGGTGGTGATCGCGAGCAGGCTCGGCCGGTATGACACGGTCGGCATAGACCTGGTCGGCATGGTGGTGGACGACCTGGTCGCCTGCGGTGCCGAGCCGTTGTTCATGACCGACTACGTGGTGTTCGGCAAGCTACGGCCGGAGCGCGCGGCAGCGATTGTGGCAGGAGTCGCCGAGGGATGCGTTCAGGCGGGGTGTGCGCTTATCGGCGGGGAGACGGCCGAGCATCCCGGGCACTTCGGCCCGGATGACTTCGACCTGGCCGGCGCGGCCACTGGTGTGGTCGAGGCGGATCGCCTGCTCGGCCCCGATCGTGTGACGGTCGGCGACGTGGTGATCGGGCTAGCCTCGTCGGGGTTGCATTCCAACGGATTCTCGCTGGTCAGGCAAGTGCTCAGCCAACCGGGGGCCGGGCTGGACCTGGCCGCCGAGGTCCCGGAACTCGGCCGCGTGCTCGGCGAGGAACTGCTCACGCCGACCCGCATCTACGCCCGCGACTGCCTCGCGCTCGCCGCCGAGTGCGACGTGCACGCCTATGCGCACGTGACCGGTGGCGGCTTGGCCGCGAACCTGGCCCGGGTGCTGCCGCCGGGCGCCGACGCCGTGCTGGATCGCGGCACCTGGCACCCGCAGCCGGTATTCGGCGTACTCGCGTCGCACGGCGCGATAGCTCCGGACGAGATGGAGCACGTCTTCAACATGGGAGTCGGGATGGCCGCCGTGGTCGGCTGTGCCGACGCGGACCGGGCACTGCGCCGACTGGCCACCAGGGGGGTTCCCGCCTGGGTGCTAGGTGAGGTCGTGCCCGGCTCAGGTGCCGCCCGGCTTGCCGGCCGGCACCCTGCCTAGAGCGTCGGCTTACTGGCCGGCACCCTGCCTAGAGCGTCGGCTTACTGGCCGGCGCTCCGCCTGAGCCCGTTCCCGAACCCCTCGTCCTCGTCTTCGTCCTCATCATCGCCGGTGTCTTCAGCATGATCGGCGTACGGGTCCGCGAGGTCTGAGTAGGCGGGCTCGCCGCCTACGTCCTGCTGATCCCTGCCCTGGTCCATGCCGACACCCAGCTCGGACCGCAGCCGGTCAAGGTCCGTGCCGCCGCTGTTGTACTTCAGCTGGCGCGCCACCTTTACCTGCTTGGCCTTGGCTCGGCCGCGCCCCATTGGCTCGACCCCCTCGAACGTGCGGAGCCTCGGTCAGGCCCCTGCTCCCTGCGCTGATACTTGCGGCCCGCACGCATGCCGCAACGCCCGTCGCCGCTCCACCGCTTGAAGTGCGACGCGCTCCGGCCAGCGTACGCCTCCAACCGTACCTGCTTTACCGCGTCTACGCCTCAGCGGGAGCCGATCATGGGGCGGCCGGGCACCTGCCCGCTCGGCGGGCCGGCCTGTGCCGCCCCCCGGCGCAGACCTCACCAGGCCATCACGGACCCAGCCAGATGCTGCGCAGCCTGCCTACTTCGGACATCCGGCGCTCGGCCAGCCGGTCGGCGGCGACGGCGGGCGGCACGCCTTCCTCGTCCGCGATCAGGAAGATTTTCCTCGTTGTCGCGAAGATGTTGGCCGCACGGGCCTTCGCCCGGTCGAAGTTGAAACCGCCGAGTTCGTCGCCTACCTGGATCACGCCGCCCGCGTTCACCACGTAGTCAGGCGCGTAGAGGATGCCACGGTCGGCCAGTATCTTCTCGATGCCGGGGTGGGCCAGCTGGTTGTTGGCGCCGCCGCAGACGATCCTCGCGCGCAGGGTCGCCACGGCGTCATCATCGAGCGCGCCGCCCATCGCGCATGGCGCGTAGACGTCCAGCTGCTGGCCCATCAGCCCGCGGCGGCCAGCGGCGACCCGCACGCCGGGATGCTCGGCCACTACCCGGTCGATCGCGCCGGGCTCCACGTCGCAGATGACGACGCCCGCTCCCGCTTCCAGGAGGTGGTTTACCAGGCGGCGGCCAACCTTGCCCACGCCTTCCACGCCGACCTGGCGTCCTTCCAGGCTGGGTGCCCCCCAGCTGTGCTCGGCGGCCGCGAGCATCCCCTGGAAGACCCCGAACGCGGTCAGCACGGAGGAGTCACCCGCTCCGCCGTTCGGTACGGTCCGCCCCGTGACGTGGCGGCACTCGCGGGCGATGATGTCCATGTCCTCGCTGTACGTGCCGATGTCGCACGCGGTGATGTAGCGGCCGTTCAGCGATTCGATGAACCGCCCGTAGGCGCGCAGCAGGGCCTCGGACTTGTGCCGCGCCGGGTCACCGATGATGATGCCTTTACCGCCGCCGAGGTCCAGGCCCGCCAGTGCGTTCTTGTACGCCATCGCCCGGGAGAGGTTGAGCGCGTCAGCCAGGGCGTCGTCCTCGGTGGGGTACGGATAGAAGCGGGTCCCGCCGAGCGCGGGGCCGAGGGCCGTGGAGTAGATGGCGATGATCGCCCGGAGGCCGGTCTGGGCGTCCTGGCAGAAGACAACCTGCTCATGCCCTGTCTGGCCGTCGGCTGTCTGGCCGCTGGCGCCGGCGGCCTGCTCACGTGTTCCGCCGGCCTGGCCGGCCACGTCGGCTGGCCAGTGCGGACTTGTGAACACCTTGGTCACGTAGTGACCCTCCCGGTTCGTTTCCGCATCCTCGGCGACGCGGGGGTCACCAACCAGCGTAGGGCCTTAATCACGGGCACCCGCGGCGAAGGCACCGCGGGTGGTGATGAGGTCGTTATCCGCAGGAGATTTTCCCGGAGCCGCCGGCGTGCCACGATGCGATCATGCTGCCGTATGCGGCTTATCTCCGCGTCTACGAGCCGCTCTCGGCATTCAGCGAGGCTGACCGCGAGCGGTGGGCGGCCTACGCCAATTCCCAGGACCGGCCGCGGCGCGCCCGCGCACTCCTGGCGGAGCAGTCCGAAGCTCTCGGCAGGCTGATCGCACTGCCGCCGATCGCCGCACCGGTGTATGAAAGCGAGCACGCGTACGTCCGCTGGGCAGACGGCGTCACCTACATCTGTCCCTGGCAGACCAGGCTGCGCTCGTGGCTCGCGCTCACCCGGCTGCGGGCCACCTCCGCGTCCTTGCTGGCGGCCGCGTTCGTGCCAGGCGACGTGCAGCGCGCGTCCCGGGAGTTCGCCCGCTGGCAGGGCCGGGTCTCCTCGCTCCGGGTCTTCGTCCAAGCCTGCACGTGGTCGGTGCCGACGGTGTGGTTCGCGCCGTTTGCGCCGGAGGAGAGATGGCTCGTGCTGGGCACCGCGGCCGAGCCCGAGGCGAGGGGCCCGGCGACGGCCTCCGCGACGCGGACGCTGATCTATGCCACCGCGATGCCGCAGGCGCGGCGCAGGGTGGCCCGGGCGCTGGCGGCCGTGCGCCGCGCCCAGACCGCAGGGTTAGCGGCTCAGCCGACCGGCTCCGGGCCGGTCGGCTCCGGGCCGGCTGCGGCTTACCCGGAGCTCGCCGAGGTCGGGCGCTGGCTGGAGGAGTTCCATCCGCACTCGCTCGTGGAACTAGATTATGGCGGTCTTGTCCACTTGCTCAACGATGCGGCGCTCCGGGATGACCAGTCTGTCGCCGAGGTGTCCGCCGCCATCCAGGCGCTCGACGATGGGGAGCCAGAACTGGCCGTGGCCAGGTATCAGCGGCTTCGCACCAGGTGGCAGGCCTTGGAGGCGCTCGAACTCGCCAACTGAGTAGCAGGGGACGACTTTCCAGATTCCACACGTTGCGACGATACGTATCGCTAGAATCACGCAGCGTGACTTATGTGAGTGGAGCAACGGGGGCGACCTGTCACAGAATCTTTGCTCCTGGTGGTCGACTTGTCACCGCTGGTGATGGCAATATGGTCTCAGTGGGCCATATAGGACATCCACGGCAGGCTCCAACCGGAGCCAGGCAAAGCAACAACGCAGGATCGCAGTACCGGTCCAGGAGGAGAGGCCGTACACATGTCTGCACGCACACCCGAGGCTGAGCCGCTGCTAACGCCGGCGGAGGTCGCGACAATGTTCCGAGTTGACCCGAAGACCGTCACACGATGGGCAAAGGCCGGGAAACTGACCTCCATCCGAACACTCGGGGGGCACCGCCGGTACAGGGAGACTGAGGTCCGCGCGCTACTCGCGGGGATCCCACAACAGCGCTCGGAGTGACACACGGCCGTGCCCTGACGCGTTCGCGCTGGGGTGGCGGCCAGGATCCGCCCGCCATGGCGGCCGCACGGCAAGTAGGAAACAGCTGAGGGGGGTCGGCCCCGGCGGGACATTCGGGCCAGATCGTGAGCGGGATACGCGCAGGCCGCTCGCGAGAGCAAGGTTCCATGACACTGCCGGGGTCGATCCGGAGGGCAACGAAACGCCTTCCGGGTCGACCCATCTCTACACTTAACGTAATGATTCTCTAACTTTTCGTAATCACTTCTGCCTGAAGCCGAGGTCCGCCATACTGGTCGGCATGCCGCCGACCGGTGCCGGGGACCCGGTGCTCGCCGGGGCGGCTAGCAAGTGGGGGGCGGCGGCTAGCGAAGGCCATTCGCCTCCAGGCACAACCGTACGCGCTGCGGGCCGAGCGGCTCGCTGCGCTGCCCGCGTCCCCGCACGGGCCGGGCACGGTGGACAGCCCGCGTCTTGCCGCGGGCACGGAGTTGGATGGCCCGCTCTTGCCGCGGGCAC
>DAIRVB010000010.1:0-1062 GCA_036803065.1 Streptosporangiaceae bacterium | reverse complement strand
TCTTGCCGCGGGCACGGAGTTGGATGGCCCGCTCTTGCCGCGGGCACAGGGGTGACAGCGCCGCACGCACGCCAGGGGGCCGCCTGAGGCGGGGCGTTGCGCCGCTTCTCAGGGGAGGATCGCACAATGCCTGATCCAAGGCTCGTATCCCGTGCGCAACGCGCCGCGACAATGCTTGAGCGGGCTTGGGACCGCTGGCGTGCCGCGCACGGCCTGGCGGCAGAACCGTTGCCGCCTGTCTCCAGCTATGTCGGTTACTCGATCGAGGAGCCGTGGGGGCGCCCGCGGGTGGTATTCGGCGTGGACGCGGCTGATGCCGAGAAGCTCGCTACGCTCCTGCAGGACTGCGCCGCACCACCGCAGCAAGCGATGGACGAGGCCCGTGCGCGCATTCCGGCCCAGGGCCGGAATGCGGACCTCAACGGGACCTGTGAGCAGCACAGCGGCGCGACCCTCGAGCACAGCGGCGCGACCCTCGAGCACAGCGGCACGGAGAGGTCCGCCGGGCCGGCGAAGGGGGCCCACCCCGTCGAAGCCGAAGCGCACCCGGACGACCAGGCCGACGCTGACGGCGTTCAGGAGGGCGGCACCACGGACCTCGCCGTCCACAGCGATGGTGCGGGTGAGGACGGTGCCGTCCGGGGCGGCAGACTCACCGGCACCGCGGCGGATGCCCCCGAGGGCTCCCCGGAGAATCTCGATCTGCCTGTCGGCCAGGATGATCCTGTCGGCCAGGATGGTCCGGCGACGCCGGACGGTTCCGGCAGTGATCAGCAGGAGCTGCCCGCCGCTGCGGACAGCCAGGACCCCGGCGAGTCCGCCGTCCGGAAGATGCAGGACGCGAGCGGCACGGGCGACGCCAGGAATGCCGGCCACGGCGTGACTGACACGATGGTCGCCGAGCTCGCCGGCTGGGCGGCTGGCGAGCTGCCCGGCCAGGCATCCGCGAGGCTGGCAGCCTGGGCCGCAGTGGGCGGAACCTCTGCACGCAGCGACGTTGACGCAGATCTGCGAACCAGCAGTGGCGCGGCGGAGCCGATCAGCTAAGCCTGGGCCCGATCA
>DAIRVB010000009.1:4079-17218 GCA_036803065.1 Streptosporangiaceae bacterium | reverse complement strand
GGGACGGGATGGGCAGCAGCGCGAGCGCGGCCCAGCCCAGACCGTCGTACCAGGGCAGCACGTAGGGCCACGCGACCAGCCAGGCGAACGCGAACGCGAACACACCGCAGGCGGCCAGCAGACCCACATTCACGTCCTGGCCTGTATCCCAGGCTCCGCCCAGGCGCGTGCCCTCGTTCCCGGCGCCCAGCACCCCCAGCGCGCGGAGCAGCATCACGACAAGCAGCCCGGCTAGCACAATCGCACCCACCTTGACCAGGTCATTGGCGATTCCCTCGCTGACCAGGACGTGCAGCCCCAAGCGCACGAGGCGCCACGGTGAGCCGATGGACACGAAGCTCCCGGCGTGCAAGGCCGGCCGCAGCGTCGTGAACCCCCAGGGAACCAGAGATGCGGCCACGATCACGGCGAACCCGGTCGTCAGGCCACCGCCAGCGACCGCCAGCCAGCGCCACCGCCGCCACCAGGCAGCGACAGCAGCCACCGCGAGGCCCGCGACGACCAGGACCATCGTCAGCTTGACCGCGGTCCCTAGGCCGACCAGCCCACCAGCCAGCGCCGCGACCAGGAACCCGCGCGCGGCAGACGCTTGGCTGGGATCGTTGGGCATGCGAAGGGAGACGAGGGCCATCGCGGCCACCCCGAAAAAGATCGCCTGACTGTCCACATGCTCGCCGGCCACCAGCACCTGAAGGAGTAGCGGGTTGAACGTCCACAGCAAGGCAGCGCGGAGCTGGCGCGGCCTGCTGCCGCGGGTCAGCCGGTGCAGCAGCAGCCCGGTGGCCACGAATGCCGCCACGTTGAGCAGCGACAGCACGAACACGGTGAGCCGCGGCGAGGTCCCGCCCACCAGGGATGCCAGCGCCTGCCCGCCGCTGGCCAGGCTGCCGTACACCGAAGGGCTCGTCCGCCAGTCCTGCACCGCCCGGGCCACCGGGTCGCCGAGCCGGGCGAGCATGGCCGGGGTCGTCGTGTAGGGATTGTGACCGGTGACCACCATCCGTCCGTAGGCGGCATAGCTCAAATGATCTGATGAGCCGAACGGAGGTACGAAGGCCATCACCGCCGCCGCGATGATTCCTGCGCACAGGATCGCCCGCGGGGACACTTGCCAGCCCCGGTGCGCGGCGCGCAGGCAGAGGCCGAGCCCGAGCGTTCCCGCAGCGAGCGCGGCGGCGGTCAGGGCGACCGCCAGGGCAGGCGGCAGATGCGCGGCGAACGCCCACGGCGGCTGGCCCGGCCTGCCGGGCACCGCCGGCTCCATTACCGACGGTCCGAGGACGGCCACGGCCCAGGTGACCGCCACGCTCAGCGACGTGGCGAAGAGCCCGGCCCGGCCCATCAGCCCCGGGAAGGCCGCGGCATCCGGGCCATCGGCTGCCTGACCGCCAGGGCGCGTGCGACGTCGGCGAACTGCCGCGCGCGGTGTACCTGGGCCCGCCAGTCGCCGCCGGTCGCCCGGTGCGCCAGCGGAACCTCGACCTCAGTGATCCGCATCCCGATCCGGTACAGGTCGATAGTCAGCGCCGTCTCGGCGCCGAACCCCGGGGCGAGCGGACGGGCCGCCTCGAACGCGGCGCGGGTGAGGCAGCGCTGCCCGTTGAGCGGCTGGGCGGGGCACCATCCGGTGGCCCGGCGGATCCCCGAGCCGGAAAGGGCAACCACGAATCCGTGCCCGCCCTGCTTTACCCGGCTGCTGAAAACCGCGATCGTCATGTCCGCCTGGCCGGACCGAACCGGTTCCGCGAGCGGTGCGGCGTGCGAAGCCGACTCGGCCAGATCCGCGTCGAGGAATAGCAGGTGGCGTGGGCTGTCCCGGTTCTCACTGGCTTCCAGGAGGCGGACCGCCTCCGCGCCGGTCTCCATCGCCGCGCTCTTGCCCTGGCATCGCGCGTGCCGGACGACAGTCGCTCCCGCACGCGCGGCGGTGGCCGCTGTCCCGTCATGGGATCCGTCGTCCACCACGACGAGCACGTCCACGCCGGGCAGTCCGGCGGCCGCGGTGACGGTCGCGCGGATCCGGTCGGATTCGTTTCTGGCGGGGATGACGACGGCTACGTCACCGCTCGGCGGCATGGGCCGATCCTAGGGCATGACCAGCCGGGCGGGGGCGCGCCGCGAGCCGCGGTGCGGCCGGCCTGCTACTGGCCCGGGACCGCTGCCGGGTCTTCCAGCACGGTAAAAACCGTCTCGAGCCCAGTTACCTGCAGGATCTTCCGCACAGCCGGCCGAGGGCCGGCCAGCTCAAGGGAGCCGCCCTGCTCAGTGGCCCGCCGGTGCGCCGCGAGCAGCACGTTCATGCCGGTCGAGTCACAGAACTCCACGGCCGACATGTCCACTACGAGCCTGGCCGGATCCCCGCTGGCCAGCGCCGCCGCAAGCTCGCTCTGCAGCCTCGGCGCGGTGTACAGGTCGATCTCGCCGACGAGCGCGACGATGGCGCGTTCGCCCTGAAACCGAGTCGAGACCTTGAGTTCCACGAGCCGCACCTTACCGGTCCCCGGCTCCAAGGACTAGATGCTCACGGAGAGCACACGGTCGAATCACACCCGGCCGGGGGCTCTGGTACGCGAAGCTGTGAGGGAGCAGCCCCACCCGACAGCAGGCACGAGCGAGCAGGAGCGTCCTGGATGTACCCCTCGCCCGAGAACCCGTACCCCTCATCCGAGAACCCGTACCCCTCGCCCGAGCACCCGGATGAAACGGACCCGCGGTACGGGGAACTGCGCCCGCCACTGGGCGGGCCCCCGCCGATGAGCGCACCACTGTCCGCGCCCCTGGCGGCGGACGTGCTACCCACTGGCACGAGCACGAGCCAGCGGCCCTCGGTGCCGCCGATGCCGCCCCTTCCGATGCCGCCCCCTCCGCCTGCGTCGGTTTCCGCAGATACATCACCGACGGATGAGCAGCGGGCCAGGCTCCGTGACGACGTCGAGGGACTGCGGCTGCGGGCCAGCGTCGCGGCATCCTGGCTCGAGACGAGCAGCCACTACGCCCAGCTGATCAACGATGCGGGAGTTGTGCCGGTGACGGCCCGGTTCAGCCGTGAGGACCTCATGTTCCTCGGCGAGGCGCGCGGGCAGATGCTGCGGTTCGCCGACCTTGCCCTCCGCCTCATCGACCTGCACCAGCCCGGCGACGCGGGCGGACTGAGCACTCACCCGTCCAGCCCCGTCCTGCGCTGCAGGAGCTGCATGTGGCGCTGGCCATGCCCGACGTTCAGCATCGTCACCGAAGTCCTGGACCGTCCAGCTCCCACGTGACCTGCCCGGTCGCTGCCGCCTGCCGGTCGCTGCCGCCTCCGGGGACTGGACCATCCGTGCCGGACGGCTATCGTGAACTCATGGGCAGAATCTTCCTGATCCTCATCGCAGCGCTGGTCGTGGTCATGGTGGTGTCGGCGATCATCGCCACCCTGCACCTGCTCTTCGTGATCGCGCTGATTGCCGTGGTGGTCATCGGGGCGCTGCGCCTCAGCCGCGGCGTAAGGCGGAGAGCGCACCGCTAACAGCGGCCGCCTAAGCGGGACTCGCAGTCGTCCCCCGCTAGCTGCCAGCGTGCCCGGATGATGCCGGTGGCATCATCCGCGGGAAGCACCGCCCAGACGGTGGTCCCGAGATGGTCGCTGCGGACACCCCAGCTCGAGCACAGATGCTCGACGATGGCCAGCCCGCGGCCGCCGATCGAGGACAGGGAGGGATGGAACGCGCGCGGCAGGGTCTCACTCCCCCCGTCGCCCACCGCGAGTTCTATCCAGGCCGGACCCAGCGCCCAGGACACCCGCAACCAGGCTCCAGGCAGCGGCCGGGCATGCAGGATGGCGTTACTGAGCAATTCGCTCACCACGAGCACGGCGTCCCCGATGGTGCCCGGGAAGATGCCGCAAGCACGGAGTTCCGTACGAAGTTGCCCACGGGCTGCGCCAACACTGGATGGCACGCACGGGAGCAGCACGACGCTCGCCTGACTCACCTCCATGCGCGTCCCCGCCACGTGGGCGCGACCGTGCCAACCCTGGTACCAGCGAAAATGCCCCGCAGGTTGGTCCCGGAAACCGCCTTCAGCCTCATGAGCATCTGCAGTCAATCAAGCAACACCTCGTCCCACAGCGGACCGTGTTGCAGGTGTCACGAATCGCCGGCCAGTGCGCGCTTCATCGCCCATCGGCACGGTCGCCTCCGTTAACATTGGGTAGCAGAGTCGTCACTGAGGGCACGGGGCGTAAGGGCGGGCTACGCCCTGCAGCGCCTTCCGGTGGCCCGGCCAACCGTGGTGCCCTGGCCGGGAGTTCCTGGATGGGGTGAGTCGATGGACCGGGCGGGCCGCCGTCAGTCTCCTGACCTGCACCGCGGCAGCGGGCCTGGTCTGGCCGAACGGGGGCAAGACGGCGGGACGCCGCCGTGGGCACCGCCCGCGGGCCTGCCCGCCGGGCGCGGCCTGCCGTGGCCGCCCGCCGCCCGGTCCGTCGCCGCCAGCCCGGTAGCCCAGCACACCGCCCTGCTGCTCTGCTACCTGGCCGCGGGCGTGGCCGCCACCTGGCCCCGGGCCACGTACCTGACGGGCCGCCTGCCCTCCCAACGCGACTCGGCCAGCTATGTGTGGGGATTCTGGTGGGTCGCCCGGCAGGCCACCAGGCTCAGCAACCCGTGGTTCACCGGGCACATGGCGGCCCCGGTGGGAATCGACCTGGGATTCCACAGTTTGATGCCGCTGCCGGGCCTGCTGATGACGCCCATCACCGTCGCATTCGGTCCGAGCGCCTCCTACAACCTCCTGGCCAGCGTCATTCCTGGCCTGCTCGGCTACGCCATGTACCGGGCGGCGCGGTTGTGGCTCCCATCGCAGCCGGGCGCGATCGCCGCCGGCGCGTTCTACGGCCTCTCTGCGATGCTCGCGCAGGAGGACTGGTACCACCTGAACATCGCCGCGGGGGCGCTGTTCCTGCCCATCGCGCTCGAAGCGTCGGTGCGGCTGCGGCGCCGTCCCGGCGCGCGCCAGGCCATCCTCCTGGGCGTGGTCATGGGACTGGCCGCGCTCACCGATCCTGAGTCCGTCGTCCTGACGGCGATCCTGACCATGCTGGTCCTGCTGCCCTGGCTGCTGCGGCAGCACTCACTCCCGACGCTGCGGGCGGTCGCGCTCGCCGTGGCAACAGGAGCACTGGTCGCCGCGCCCCAGATCGTCGCGATGGTGCAGGAACTTGCGGCAGGCAGTCTCGCCATCCCGCCGGTGCTACTCGCGGTGACCTACCAGCACTACGGGGTCGGCTTGCCGGGAATGTTCGCCCCGACGCCCCGCGTGGCCGATTTCGGGCTGCACAGCCTGGCAGGCCCGTTCCTGCACGGCAAGGACAATGAGGGGCTGCCGATGTTCGGCGTGGTGCTGACCGCCACGGCCGCGATCGGCCTGGCCACCGCGTGGCGCCGACGGAACGCCTGGCTGCTGGCACTGACCTGGGCCGGCAGCGCCACGCTGGCCCTCGGTACCTCGGTGTGGATCGCCAAGCGGCAATACATCCCCTTCAGCCTGCCCTGGCACGGGGTACCGGCATCGCCGATCCTGCCCTACACCTGGTTCGTCCGGATCCCTGGCCTGTCCAGCTTCCGCGAGGCCGACCGGCTGGCGATCCTCGGCCTGGTGCCCGCCGCCCTGCTCGCCGGGGCTGCGGTCGACTGGTTCCGCCACCACGCCAGGCCGCTGATCGTCGTGGTGCTCGCTCTCGGAGTGCTGGAAGCCGGGTATTCGGGGAGCCCCAGGATCGGCTCCATGCCAACCTCACTGGCCAGGCTCGACGGCCCTATCGCGGCCGACCATTCGGGCTCCATCGTGGTGGACGTCCCGTACGGCCTCCGGGGAGGCATCCCCGAATACGGCGCCATGTACCCTCCAGAGGCCCTGGTGCTCGCCACCGCCGACGGCCATCCGCGGGGGGTCTCCTACACCTCACGGGTATCGGCCGCCACCCTCGCCGGGATCCGCGCGCACGCGTTCTACGCGTACCTGATCCACACCCAGCACTACAACCCCACGCATTACATTCCGCTTTCCGCGGCGCAGGTGGCAGCGGCCCGTCAGGACGTCCGGGGGCTGGACGTCGGCTGGGTACTGGTCTGGCGCAGGAATAGTGCTACCGAGCACTACCTCGCGCAGACCGGATTCCGGTTCGACTACCGCGCTGGCGGCGTAAGGGTGTACCGCCCGGCCTTCCGCTGATGGGCGGACCAGACGCGGCTGATGCCGCAGACGCGGCATCCAGATCATCCAATCCCGGGCCACTCACGCATGGCTTAGAACGCCAGCCACATCGCGGGCGCGATATTATCCGCTATGCCGTGACCGAGTCGTGGCCGTCGAGAAGGCCCGGTTTGCCCGATGACAAGCTCCGGCGAGGAGAATCGATGGGTCGAGCAGGACGTGGCCTGCGGGCTCAGCTAGCCGGCAGCGCGTCCGCCACGGCGGTGCAGGACGGTAACGCACCACTGGAGGCCGGCTCGTCCCACGGGCCGGCGGGCGATGCGCCAGCCGGGCAGGTCCCGGCCGGGGACGTGCCCGCGGGGGATGTGCCCGCGGGTGGCCGGCCGCGCGGGCTGGGCCGGGCAGCGCCGCTGGCCCGTCATCTCATCCTGCTGGCCTGCTATGTGGCGGCTGGGATCGCGGTCACCTGGCCGCGGGTCACCTACCTGACTGGCCGCCTGCCCGACACGCGCGACGCCGGCGGCTATGTCTGGGACTTCTGGTGGGTGGCCCGCCAGGTCTCTCACCTCGCCAACCCCTGGTCCACCAGCTACATCGCCGCCCCAGTGGGAACAGCCTTGGGCTACCACACCCTGATGCCGCTGCCTGGCCTGCTGATGACACCCATCACCCTGGCCTTCGGCCCCAGCGCGTCCTACAACCTGCTGTCCATAGCCTGCCCCGGGCTGCTGTGCTACGTCATGTACCGGGCGGCCCGGCTGTGGATCCCATCGCAGACCGGCGCGATCGCTACCGGGGCACTCTTCGGCCTGTCGTCCATCCTGGCCTGGCGCAGCTGGTATGAGATCAACCTCGCAGCCGGGGCATTGTTCCTGCCCATGGCCCTGGAAGCGGCCGTGCGGCTGCGCCGCAGGCCCGGCCGGCGCCAGGCCGTCACCCTGGGCCTGGTCATGGGCGCCGCGGTCCTCACCGACCAGGAATCAGCCGTCCTGGCGGCCATCCTGACGGCCCTGGTCCTGCTGCCCTGGATCGTGCGCCACCCGGTGCCAGGCCGCCTCTGGCCGCCAGCCCTCGCGACCGCAGTCGGCGCCCTGATCGCCACCCCCCAGATCATCGCCATGATCCAGCAAGCGCTGGCGGGTGGCGCGGCGTCACCCTCCAGCTACCTGGCCAAGAACTACGTTGACTCAGGAGCCGGGCTCCGCCAGATGTTCTCCCCGTCCCCGCGGATCGGCCACCTCGGTCTCAGGAACCTCGGCTCGCTGTATTACCGCCAGGGGCCGCCCAACCAGGTGGTGGTTACGTTCGGCGTGGCCTTGACCGTGCTCGCCCTGTTCGGCCTGGCGGTCGCCTGGCGGCGGCGCAACGCCTGGCTTCTCGCCGCGGGCTGGGCGGGCTGCGCCGCCCTCGCCATCGGCTCCGCCGTCTGGATCGGCACGCAGCCCCACGTCCCCGTCCCGCACATGTGGCACGGCACCGCCCTCTCCCAGGTCCTGCCGTTCACCTGGTTCGTGAAGCTCCCCGGCCTGTCCAGCTTCCGCGAGGCAGACAGGTTCACCCTCCTCGGCCTCATCCCCGCCACCCTGCTCGCCGGGGCGGCGGTGAACTGGCTCCGCTACCACGCCAGGCCCCTGCTCATCCCGGTCCTCGCCCTGGCGCTTCTCGAAACAGGGTGGTCAGGCAACCCTGGCATCGGCACCATGCCGACCGCGATGCCCGCGCTCGACGCCCCGATCGCCGCCGACCACTCGCACTCCATCGTCGTTGACATCCCCTTTGGCATCCGCGGTGGCCTGCCCGTCATCGGCTCCGCGTTCCCGCCAGAATCGATGGTCCTGGCGACCGCCGACCGCCACCCCCTCGCCGACGCGTTTATCTCCCGGATCCCCGCCACCACACTGAGCGGGATCGAGCACCACCCTTTCTACGCCGCCCTTCTCAACGCCGAAGGCGGCACCCACTCAACGACAGCGGCGCAGCGCAATGCGGCCCGGGCCGACGCTAGCCGCATGCACATCGGCTGGGTGCTCCTCTGGCAGCCGACGCAGCACCTCACCTACCTGCTCCGGCACACGGGCTTCCATCTCGATTACCGGGCGCACGGCGTCTCGGTTTACCGGCATAACAAGACGAAGCCGTAACCATTCGCCATTTCCTCATGATTCGCCCTGGCTGGCCGGGGTGTCGCCCAGGAGGCCTTCGCTGGCCAGGCCACGGACCAGGCCACGCAGGCCAGCCGAGAGACCCGCTCGTTCCTCGTCGGACAGGGAACCGATGATGCGGGCCTGCCTGGACTGCCAGGCCCGCCACACCTGCGCCGCGATCAGGCGGCCCTCGGGCGTCAGATAGAGCCGGATGTACCGCTGGTTGTCCTCGTCTCGGCCGCGCCTGATCCAGCCTTTGCGCTCCAGGCCCGCCGCGAGGCGGCTCACGGTGCTCTTCTCAAGGCCGAGCAGGTTGGCCAGCTGGCCCTGGGCGATGCCGCGCGCCGCGACCAGTTCAACGAGAGCCCTGGCCTCGGATGCCGACACCGCCGGAATGGGCGAATCGGACATCGGCCCCGTGGGATTCACCACCCGGAGCAGCTGTGCCAGTAGCCCGACAAGTTCCGTGTCGTCGGTTGAGAAGTTCACAAGAACAGTTGTACCGCACAACTTTCTGGGTGGTACGTTTTACCCGTGATAGTTGCCCCTTACAACTCAGATTCCGGGCTCGCTCACTCCGGGCACCTGTCTGGGCTGCGGAGGGTGCGGGCCCCTGGCAGATGCGGTGGAGCGCGCACCCGGACGCGAACGCGGGCCGTAGGCTCACCGTCGTGAGAGATCACGGAAGGGTAAGCGGCGGTCCGGGCAAGCTCAGCGGCCTCGGCGGCGATACCGAGCTCGCAGGCCTGGCCACTGCCATGGCCGTCCCGGAGGCGGCCGACGATGATCTACTGCCGGCCGAGCCGCTGGCCGCCCTTGCCGCCGAATACGGCCTGAAGGAGGCTGCGGCGCGGCCGCCCATCCTCGGGTACATCAAAGATCTCTGGCAGCGGCGCCATTTCATCGTGGGCTTCGCCACCGCCCGCAACGTGGCGATGTACACCGAGGCCCGGCTCGGCCAGGTCTGGCAGGTGCTCACCCCCCTGCTGAACGCGGCCGTCTACTACCTGATCTTCGGCGTGATCCTGGGCACCAAGCGCGGCATACCCGACTTCACCGGCTTCCTGGTGGCCGGGGTCTTTATCTTCAACTTCACCCAGCGATCGTTCATCATCGCCTCCCGTGTAATCAACGACAGCCTGCCGCTGATCCGGGCCCTGTACTTCCCGCGTGCCGCCCTGCCGCTCGGCTATGTGCTGATCGAGCTCGAGCAGCTGATGGTCTCGATGGTCGTGCTGGTCATCATCGTGCTGGCCGCCGGGGAACCGCTGACCTGGTACTGGCTGCTGGTGCTGCCAGTACTCCTGCTTCAGGCCATCTTCAATGTCGGAGCTGGGCTCATCCTGGCCCGTATCGGGGCCGGCGTCGACGACGTGAGCCAGCTGCTGCCGTTCGTGGTGCGGACGTGGATGTACGCCTCGGGTGTCATGTTCAGCATCCAGACGCTGAACAGCCTCACCAAGCACCACAAGCTGGCCTATATCCTCCAGGTCAACCCGGCCGCCGTCTACATCACGCTGGTCAGGACCGCGCTGCTCAAATCGCAGCGGCTGAGCATCCCTGGCGCCGCGCCGTACAACCACCGCTTGTGCACCCTCTACTACAACGAACCGGCCAAGCACCTCTACGACAGCGCGCACTGCGCGGCCCTCGTGAGCCATACAGACCTCTGGCTGTATGCCGTGGGCTGGGCGATCTTGGCGCTCGTCATCGGGTTCTTCTACTTCTGGCGCGCGGAAGCGAGGTACGGCCGTGGCTAAGCCCATGGTGATCGTGGACGACCTGCATGTGGTGTACCGGGTGTACGGCGCCGGCGGCGACAAGGGAACCGCGGCCACCGCGCTGATGCGGATCATGCGCAAGCAGCGGCGGCCGTCCATCCGCGAGGTGCACGCCATCCGCGGCATGTCCTTCGTCGCCTACCGCGGCGATGTTGTCGGCGTGATAGGCCGGAACGGCTCAGGCAAGTCCACCCTGCTGCGCGCGGTCGCCGGGCTGCTGCCCGCAGAGCGGGGCGCCGTATACAGCGATGGCCACGCAGCCCTGCTCGGCGTGAACGCGGCGCTCCTCGACGACCTCACCGGTGAGCGGAACGTGATACTCGGCTGCCTCGCCATGGGCATGAGCCCGCAGGAGGTCAAGGAGAAGCATGACAAGATCGTCGAATTCTCCGGGGTCGGCGACTTCATCAACCTGCCCATGCGGGCCTACTCCACCGGCATGGGCTCGCGGCTGCGATTCGCCATCGCCTCCTCCAAGAGCCACGACGTGCTGCTCATCGACGAGGCCCTGGCTACCGGAGATGCCGAATTCCAGCGTAAGAGCCACCAGCGCATCGACGAGCTGCGCCAGGAGGCCGGCACGGTATTCCTGGTCGCGCACAACCTGACCGAGATCGCCGACACCTGCAACCGGGTGATCTGGCTGGAAAAAGGCCAGATCGTGCGGGCCGGGTCGGACGTCCCCGGAATCCTCGACGCCTACCTGGCGGCCTCCGGGAGCGAGCCCCGTTTCCGCCAGCTCCGCGAGGCTGCGGAAGCCTGGACAGCGCGTCAGGTGGCGGCCCAGACCTCGGGCACGCTGCCGTAGCAGTCCTGCTGATCCAGCTGGGTGCCGTTGACAGTGCTGCCGCCGGTGTCGTCCAGGCACCGGCTGGAGTTCACGTTGATCAGCTCGCCGTTCGGCCCGACCAGCCACTGCTGGTTCAACCCGCCGGAACAGGCCCACAGCTGGATCTTCGCACCGTCCAGCAGGCTCAGGCCGGTTACATCCAGACCAGCGGCAAGAAACGACGGCAGCTCACCGTGCCGCCCCGCGACCTGGCCGAAGCCCAGGCCGCCGCCCGCGCCGCGGAGCGAACTATCCCCTTCCAGGCTGACTACGCCCGCCGCGCCGGCGTCGAGGGCACCATGCACCAGGCCGCCAGCCACGGCGCCCGCCGCGCCCGCTACCGCGGCCTGCCGAAAACCCGCCTCGACCACGTGTACATGGCCTGCGCGCTCAACCTGATCCGGCTGCACGCCTACTGGACCGGCACCCCGCTGGACCGGCAGCGAACAAGCCACCTGGCACGCCTCGAACTCAGCCTCGCCGCATGATCCAGAATTAACCACCAGGATCTTGATCCGGCACAAAACCCGCAGATTACCGACCCGCCCGGCCAGGCAGCCCGGCGTGGGCTGGCCAAAGTTTTCAGGAATTCGCGCGACGCAACTGCAGCCGCATGCAGGTGCCGCCGCCGGGCCGGGAACTGGCGGCCACCTCGCCGTCCTGCGCCCTGGCCATCTGGCGCACGATATACAGTCCCAGGCCGATCCCGCCGAACCTGCGCCGGTCGCCGGCCTCGCCCTGGAAAAACCGCTCGAAGATCCGCTCATGGTCCCCGGGTGCGATGCCGATGCCCTCGTCCTGCACGGTGACCTCAATCCAGTCGCCCGCCACCCGGGCTGCGACCGAGACCGCACCGCCCTCAGGTGAGTACTTGAAGGCATTCTCCAGCAGCTGGCCGACGATGATGTCCGTGGCCATCGGGTCGCCGTGGGCCGTCGGCAGCCCGTCAGGAATGTCGGCCGCCAGGGTATGCGCCTCGGACAGCGGGCGAAACGCCGTCGCTGTCCCGCGCAGCAAGGCGGCCAGGTCGAACGGGCCGTTGGTGACCGTGAGCTGGTCCGCTCCCGCGCGCGAGCCAAGAAGCAGTTGCTCCACCAGCCGGCCCAGCGAGCCGGCCCGCTCGGCGATGGTCTGCACCGCACTGCGGCGCTCGGCGTCGGTCAGCTTGTCCCACCGGCTCGCCAGCGTGCTCGCGAACCCCTGAACGACGGTGATCGGGGTGCGCAGCTCGTGACTGGTCGTGGCGAGGAACAGGTCCTTGGCCTCCTCGAGTTCCTTGGCGGCGGTCACGTCCCGGAAGTCAACGACCCGCTCGTTCCGGCCGTTCAGGTCGTTGCACAGCACATCGAGCCAGCGGCCGGTGGGCAGCCGGTGGGTCAGCTTGCCACCGCCGGGCTCGGGGACTGGGAACGGCAGCGGCCGCCCGGTGACCTCGTCGGCAGACATGCCGGTGAGCTCGTGCGCGGCCGGATTCCACTGCTGGATCAGCCCGTCGCCGTCGAGCACCGCGATGCCGTCCGCGCTGGCGTCGATCACCGCGCGCTCATGGGCCCGCTGCCTGACGACCTCCTCGAAGGCCATCGCGTTGGTGAGAGCGACGCCCGCGTGGCCGGCCATCAGCTCCAGCAGTTCCAGCTCGACGTGCCCCACCTTCCGCCTGCTGTACAACGCGTACAGCGCCCCGTAGGGGCGGCCGCCCACGTGGGAGAGGCTCAGCGCGATCGTGTGCAGCCCGGGCAGCGCGGACCAGATCAGGTCGTCGAAGCCGCCGTTCTCATCGGTGGCCATCATCACTGTCTTGCCGGACCGCATCAGCTCGCCGACCAGGCTGGTGGGCAGGTCCGCCGTGCGCCCGCGCAAGCTCACGGGCAGCCCGTCCGTACTCACCAGCCGCAGCCTGCCGTCCTCCACGAGCACGAACCCTCCGGCGTCGGCGCCGGTCAGCTCGCGCAGGCTGGCGGCTATCCGGTCCAGCACGGCTTCCAGGTCGCGCTGCGCGGTCATGTCCGCTACCACGTCGCCGAGCTTGCGGACGACGCTGGCCCGCTTCGCTATGTGATTCCTGGCCGCGTTGTCCTCACCAGAGCGGTGGCAGACATTCACCCAGCCAATCACGTCGCCCGCCCGGCTGGTCAGCGCGCTGGTGTCAATAAGCAGGCCAAGGACGCTGCCGTCCTTGACCTGCGTATT
>DAIRVB010000009.1:0-4069 GCA_036803065.1 Streptosporangiaceae bacterium | reverse complement strand
GTCCTTGCGCGTCCGGCGGGTGGCGAACGAGATCTGGCCGCCGCCGCGGACCCGCTCCAGGACCGCGCCGTGCTCGGCTTCCAGCTCCTCCGGAATGATCGGCGGCTGCTGGCCGACCACCTCGGCGGCGGACCAGCCGAACATCCGCTCGGCCGCCGGATTCCACAGCAGGACCGTCCGGTCCGTGCTGAACGCCACGATCGCGTCGGCCGCGCATTCGATGACCGCACGCGCCGTCGCGTCCACCCGGTCCTGGTTGCCGACCGGCGGCGTTTCGACCTCCACGTCCACATCGTGCCACCGCGACGCGGCCCCGGCTCGGCAAAAGCCAAGGTCCGGGTATTTCCCGCGGCACACCGGGCGCCAAGGCCAGTAATCAGCGGATAAGCAGTCAGCGGACCAGCCAGGCGGTCCCTGTAGACGCGCAGGAGCCAAAGACCAGCCCGGTGCCGTTGACCGTGGCGTTCGCGGGGTCGCTCAGGCACAGGCCCGATTTCGGGTTCTGCAGCTTGACCGCAGAGCTGTCGGCGAGCAGCCGCCACTGCTGCGCGGCGGTGCCGTTACACGCGAACAGGTCCACCACGGAGCCGATCGCGGTCCCGCCGTGGTAGATATCCAGGCAGCTCCCGCTGGTCCGCACCGTGCCATCAGGCTGGACGGCCCACTTCTGCGCCCCGGACCCGTTGCACGCCCAGATCTGGACCTTGTTGCCGTTCGCCACGCTGCCGTACCTGTTGTCCAGGCAGCGCCCAGCGACCTGCGACAGCACGGGCCCGGCGGGCAGCGTCCATTTCTGGCTGGCGTGGCCGTTGCAGGTATATATCCACAGCGCGACGCCGTTGGCCGTGCTCGCATAGGGGTCATCCAGGCACGCGCCGGACCCTGCGTTGACCAGTTCGCCGCCGGTTCCCGCCTGCCACTGCTGGCTGGCCGCCGTGCCACAGGCCGCCAGCACGACCCTGGAGCCGCTCGCTGTCCCCGCGGCTGCCAGGCACAGCCCGTGGATCTGGATAGTCCCGTCCTGCGCTATCGACCAGTTCTGGTAGCTCCCGCCGTTGCATGACCACGTCTCCACAGTCGCACCGGCCGCGCTGCTGTCGCCCGCGTCGGTGAGGCATTTGCCGCCCAGGTCCAGCGCCACGGCGCCGTCCGCGCTAAAGGGCAGCACCTGGATGACCGTCCAGGTGAAGGAGGCCGACCCGGTGAGGGCGCCGGAGGTCGCGGTGACCTTGACGTGATACAGGCCGGGGGTGGCAGCGGTGCCGGTGATCTGCCCGGTGGTCGCGCCGATGCTCAGCCCCGGCGGCAGCCCGCTCGCGGTGTACGACGGCGCCGCGCTGCCGGCGACGCCCAGCATGGCCGCCTGAACCGGCGCCACCGCCGCCCCCTGCCTGGCCGCCTGGTCCCCGGGATTAAATACGGGGACCGAGTGCATGTTGAGCTCATCCAGGTCGGTGCTCCGGCTGGTGGCGATCCCTGGCACCGTGCCCGCGCTGGTGTACTGCCAGATGGCCCAGGTACCCCAGCCGACCGGCAGCGGCGGGCCACCCCCCGTGGTGTACGCGGCGACCCACAACGGGTCCTCTCCCAGGGCCGTGCCGCCGGCGCACGTGTTCCACCAGTCCGCGGTGGTGTAGAGAACCGGGAGCCGGCCCGTCTTCCGCCTGACCTCGCTGCTGAAGGCGGCGACCCATGACGTCATGGCGGGCCGGCTGAGCCCGTAGCACTCGTTGGTCCGGTCGGTCGCCGAGTACGGGTCGTACTCGATGTCCAGGCCGATCGGCGCCACCCGGCCACTCTGATCCGCGGCATGGGCGATCACGTAGTCGGCCTGGGCGGCGCCGCCCGAGGCATTCGGGATGGCGAACTCATAGGCGATTACCGACAGCCTGGCCCTCTCCGCGCCCGCCAGGTCCGCCGCGCGATACGGGTTGCCGTAATAGTTCCCCTCGGCGGCCTTGATCGCCGTGAACTTGTATCCGGCCGCCGCGACCATGGACCAGTTAATGGCGCCACCATTCACATGCTGGTAGGACGCGACATCCACGCCGCGCACCGCCGCTGTGGCGGCCGCGCCATCCGGAGATGCCAGAGCCGGGGAGGCCAGGCCCGGGGATGCCGCGCCGCCGGGCCCGACCGGGTGCGCCAGGCTGGTCGGGCTGGTCGGGCCGGCGAGTGCGCTCAGCAGCTGGGGCGAGTGCGCGGCCCCGACATTGAACCGGTCGACCTGTGGCGGGCTGGCCAGCGTGGCGGCCGGGGCGGCGGCCGGCGGCAGCCCGGCTACCCCGAGCAAGGTCAGGCCGGCCACCGCGGCAAAACCACCCGCGCGTCGCAATGCAACGGAACGGACAAAGCGCATGTGTACCCCCGATGACGGCCCGCCGCGCGGGTCATGGTGAAACGGCGAGCGTCATGATGGCAGTCCCGCGCCCTCATTCGTGGCGGAACGCGGGGAAATTAGTCAGGAATCACCATGTGCGCTATTGGCCGACTCTGGCTGCGTTGCCGGGCTTCATTCCGTGCAATTCGGACAATAGTTCCCTGCTGTCACTTAGTGGAATGACAGAAGATATTCTCTGAGCACCAATGTGAACTATGTGAACAGCACGCCGGGGTTGAGCACGCCCGATGGATCGAGCGCGGATCGCACGGCGCGCATGGCGGCGATCTCTCCGGGCGACCGGCTCAGATGGAGCAGCCCGGCCTTGGCCCGGCCGATGCCGTGCTCCGCCGAGATCGTCCCGCCGAAGGTGGCCGCCAGCCGGAGCACCGCCTCGTCGACTGCCTCGTCCGCCGGATCGGGACCGAGCACGTTGACATGCAGATTCCCCGCGCCGATGTGGCCGAACACGATCACCCGGCAGTCCGGCCCGCCGGCGGCCCGCACCGCCCCGTCGAGTTCCCCGCGGAATTCAGCGATCCTGCCCAGCGGGATCGCCACGTCCATCTTGTGCGGGACCCCCGCCTTGCTGATCGCTTCCGTGTGCCGTTCCCGGTAGGCCCACAAGGCGGCGCGGCCGCCGCGATCCAGCGCGACCGCCGTATCGTCAGGCAGCGCGACCTCCCCGAGCCGTTCGGCCTGCTCCGGGGTTCCGGCGATCTCGGCGAGCAGGTAGGCGGGGTGTGGCCGGCCCAGCGGCAGTGGCAGCCCGGCCGCCTCCCTGACCAGGTCGAGCCCGGCCGCCTCCAGGTACTCCGCCGCGCGCAGGCCGGGCAGGTGCGCGCGGATCTCGGCGTACAGATTCGCAGCCGCCGCGACGCCGCTGACCCCGGCGAGCACGGCCGCCGCGACCGGTTCGGCAGGCCACAGCCGAAGCCGCGCGGCGGTGATCACGGCGAGTGTCCCCTCGCTCCCGGCCACGAGCTGAGTGAGGTCATAGCCCGTGTTGTCCGCGGCGAGGCCGGCCATCCGGGACAGAACGGATCCATCGGTGAGTACTGCCTCGACACCGAGCAACTGCGCGCGGGTGGGCCCGTACCGGATCGTATTGATGCCGCCGGCGTTCGTGGCGATGGTGCCGCCGACGGTCGCCGAGTCCCTGGCGGCCAGGTCGACGCCGTATTCCAGGCCGGCCGCGGCGGCGTGCGCGCGGAGTTCCGCCAGTGTGACACCTGCGCCCGCGGTGACCTGGGCGGCGAGGGTGTCCACCGGATCGAGCCTGCGTAGCCGGCGGGTGGACAGCAACACCGCGGGCTGCTTTGCACCCGCCCCCGGCACTGACCCGCCGACCAGCCCGGTGTTGCCGCCCTGGGTGACAACAGGGACGCCCCGGTCCGCGCAGCACCGCAGCACGCCTGCCACCTCCTGCGCAGAGCCGGGCCGGGCCACGCACCGGGCCGCTCCCGTGTAGCGCCGGGTCCAGTCCCACAGGTACCCGTCCAGCAGGTCAGGGTCGGTGAGTACCTGCTCCGCACCGACGGTCATGGCCAGGTCGGCCTCCAGGCTGCTCATGACGACAGCCTCGCATGTGATCGCGGCCGGTCCGCGGGAACCGCCCTCTGAGGCGATGCGTCAAATCACCATGAGACTCTCCTTGCGTCGAGCACATACCAGTGCTCTGTACGTTCT